>JASHTD010000022.1 GCA_030040725.1 Candidatus Sulfotelmatobacter sp.
GGACTTCACTCCGCAGGCTGTTGGCCTCGAGCGCATTCTCGATTCTGATCTGAAGCTGGTCAAAATCTATTGGCTTGTCGACGAAATCGAAGGCTCCCAGCTTGTTTGCGGCCTTCATGTCAGCGAACTTCGGATCGGCCGTGATCATAATCACCGGCGGCGCGTCGCCCGATTTCTTCAGCTGATCGAGCACTTCCAGCCCGGTCAGATCGGGCATGCGCACATCGCACAAGATGAGATCGGGAGATTCCTTCTGCGCCAGCTCCAGCCCCGGCTTGCCCGCTTCCGCCTCAATCGCGTGGTAACCCCACTCCTCACACTTCTGCCGCAGCGACCACCGCACCAGCCGCTCGTCGTCCACAATGAGGATTTTTGCCGCAGGCATCAGGTATTTAGATTACTACGGAAGGCGGCAAATACGCTGCATTTGCCTCGGCAGAACCCCACGCGAGAGCGTTCGGTCCTTGACTTTCAGCTCCTCGCAAGGATTGGCAGCTAAGAAAAGACGCTTGAGATTACTTTCCTAATGCTTCGGGTTGGGCTCGAAGCTTATGGCTGGATTGCAAGATCTCTTTGATGTCGATCTCTCCCTTTTTTGTCAGGTCGAGTTTGTCAAATTGTGCTTCCATGAACTTTAGCCATTGCTGCTTCGAGATCTTTCCATTGGGGTTGGAATCCATCAGAACCATCAACTCTTTAACCTTGTCAGTTTCGACAACCCGGGTATCAATTGGCTTCGAGATGCCGGACTTTTGCGCGCCGGAAATTCCAACAAGAACGGTCCCGAAACATGTCAATAGCATGATAATCACATTCGCAAAGCACACAGTTCTTCGAGTCATGACGTGACCTCGGTTTCTAGAAGTCGAGACGAAGCGCCACTTGCCCTGTGCGGTTGCCCGCATTCTCAGCGGTTTGCTGCGCGTCCAGCACCCCGAAGGTTGAGGGATTGCTGATGTTGGTTGCCGGAGGCGCATAGTTGGTGTGGTTCAGTACGTTGGTGAAAGTCGATTCGAAGCGCAAGTGCAGGTTCTCGCGCAATGTCATGGTCTTCGATAACCCGGCGCTGACCGCGACAGTTCCAGGCGCTTCCAGAATGCCCACCCCTGCATTGCCAATGCGTGCAGCTCCTACCGGCGTTGGTGCAAAAGCGCCGAGATTGAAGTAGTTGCTTGCCGAGCGGTGACTGGGAATCGGATTGCCCACGATGTCCGGGCGAACAATCGCGCCATCCAACTCCGGATCGGTATTGGTTTGGTCAAACTGCGGGTTAATCGTTGGAGTCAGATACGGCCCGGTTTCGAGCAGCGTGATCGTGTTCAGGCTCCAACCGCCGAATGCTCCGTTGATAATGCCAGACGAACTTGACCAGGGCCGCCCTTGCCCGAATGGCAGGTCGTACGTGCCGGTCAACAGAAAACGCTGGCGCCGCGTTCCTTCGACATTTCCGCGATCCGCGCCGATGTCGAAGCGGTTTAGTACCGCCAGGCCGTAAGCAGTCTCACCCGCGAACGCGGTCGGCGCATCCCCTTGCGCATCGCTGAGGTTGTGCGCCCAGGTGTAGTTCGCCGAGAAATAGAGTCCCTTCGACGACTTATGCGTGGCTTCGAATTCCATTGCCTGATAATTCGCTCCCCCGAGATTCTCAGTGGAATAGATGACGCCCCAGTTCTGATACGGCGCTCTGGGATCGACAACCGGACTCGGAACATAGGGCTGCGCGCTCGGCGCGATCTGATTCCAGTTCACGGTAACGTTCGACCTGTATGAATTCATGCCAACGTAGCTGAGACGCAGCGCGGTCTCAGGCGTAAGCGCCCGCTCGATCGTTACGTTCCATTGCGCCGATTGCGGATCGCGGTAACGAGGATCGGTCGCCTGCTCGATTTCGCCGCCACCAATCTGCACCAGCTGGCTGGCAGCAATCGTATTCGGCCAGTGGAAAAGCGGATTGCAGGGCGTCACATTCTGGCACGAGTTCTGATACGTGTGGATTGAGGCTTCGGGGTTGCTCTCGTTGTTGTTTTGCAATTGCCCCAGATTGATCACCGTAAAGATTCCGAAGCCGCCCCGCAGAACCGTCTTGTTGTCCTTAAAGGGACGAAATGCAAAGCTGATGCGCGGATCGAAATTGCGCATGTACGTCTGTCGAAGCCCAGGCGGAAGGCCTTCCTGCCCGTTTGACAAAACACGAGTACACGGCATCGAGGTGGAAACCGCATATCCTGAGTCCGCAGGATCGGAGAATCCCGGCGGGGCGGCATTGCAGGCGTTGAACGACTGCAAGAATGCCGGTACGGGCCCACCCAATGTTTTGTAGATGTATCGGTTGACAAGAATTGCATTTGTTTTCGGGTCGAAGTTTGCCTGAATTCCATGCTGATCCACGAACGGGGGCAGCCACTCCCAGCGCAGCCCGGCCGTGACTGTCAGGCGATTATTAACCTGCCATTCATCCTGCACGTAGAGCCCCACCTGAGGTCCGCCCGCACCATCTCGTGGGCCCGTTACCGCAAAGTAAGAAGTGTCGGGCAAACCCTGCAGAAAGTCGCCAAAAGTATTGCCGGTCAGTCCGCCCGTGAAGGTGAAAAGACCGTAGTCATCCGAAGGCGTCTCGATTTCGGGAACTGCAAAGCGCACCCAGCGATAGTCGATCCCGCCCCTGAACGTATGTTTGCCGCGAATGTAGGTGAGATTATCTGCGATCTGCCTTGTGCTGGAGTAAGTGTTGCCCACGTGGTCTCGCCCAATGGGTTCGAACCCTGTACCCTCGGAGAAATTGATCGAAGGAAATCCGCCATCGTAAGGATGGTGCGAAACATCCACATCAAGCAGCCCGAGTTGGGCAATCGCCGCTGCGCCTTCAATCGGGAAATTGGGTGCCAGCAAGGAGTCGGTAAATCCGAAGCGGAACTCATTAAGCAAATTGCCACGAATCGAATAATTGTGAGAAACCAGAAAACTCCTGTCGTGCTCATGATCCAAATCGTTCGGCAGCAGAGGATTTACGACATTGGTTACCAGATTCTTCCAGTTGAAACGCGCATAAACCTGCTGCTTGGAATTGATGATCTGGTCGATCCTTCCGTCAATTCCGTTGGTGCTAGAAGGGATTGGCTGCTGATTCTCATAGTTGAAGCTGCACGTCGCAGTCAGTGGCATGATGCAATTGACGTTGGGCATCGGATAATAGTCTTTAAGCAGCGTCAGTGACGACGCATTCAAATTCGTAACTGTTCCGCCGCCGAGATCACTCAAATCCCCAGCTCGTTCCGCCGTGGTTGGCACGAGATATTGCTCCGGCTCAGACGTCCTTTTCCTGTTTCCCTCATAGTCGACGAAAAAGAACGTCTTATCTTTCCCGTTGTAAAAGTGAGGAATCTCAACCGGGCCGCCCAAGCTTCCGCCAAAGGTGTTGAACCGTTTCGGTGCTTTCGTGGTGAAATTCAGAGTTCTCGCGTCGAGCGCGTCATTCTGCAGATATTCGAACAAGCTGCCGTGATAATTGTTCGTTCCGCCTTTCGTGGTGAAGGTCACGTCGCCGACCTGCGAAAATTCGGCGCTGTTGTTGAACGCTGTAACCTTCAACTCCGCTATGCCTTCGGAAGAAGGATACGGATTCGTACTTGCGGCACTTGTCCAGATGTTCGCGGTCGAAATTCCATCCACCGAATAGCCGACCATGTTGGCCGTCGCCCCGGCCAGCGCAATGTTGCCTTGGTTATCCTGCTGCACGTTCGCCGACGTAGCGAGGGAGGCAAGCGGGCTGGTTGTGACCGCGCGGAAGTTGAGTGGCAGTTGTCCGATGGCAGACGTGTCCTTCGAGTCTCCAATGACTGCATTTTCTGTGTCGATTACTGCTACGGTATCGGACACCTCGATTGTCTGTGATTTGCTTTTGATATTTAAGTTGGCGTCAAGCCGTAGCGCCTGGCGGGCGGTCAGCTCCGCAGAGGCGATTTTGAAATCGGCAAAGTTATCGGCGTGAACCGAGAGTTCATACCTTCCCGGCTTGAGATTTACGAATTCGAACTCTCCGTTCTAATCTGATGTGGCTGAACGGGTGCTGTTATCTTCCAGGTCCCGTATCTGTACCGATGCGCCGGGTATTACGGCCTGCGATGGGTCATGCACGACTCCCACAATGCTGCCGAACGTTGACTGCCCCATCAGCGAACCCGCAGCCAACACGATGGATATTGAAACCCACACACATGCCCGGAACATTTCTCTTGCCTCTTTCTGTATTCCGCAATTCTGTACTCCGCGGAGGTTCCGCCTTTTCCTGGCCGGAACGCTACGTCAAGGAATGTATTGGGAATTCCATCAGGAAACCGTCAGTGATTCGTAAAAACGGCGTAAGGATGCCGCACAAGTGCAAGACATGCGAATGGCTCTGCTGCGCGCTGCTTGTGCGCGATGGGATTCAGGAGTCGTGGCAAAGCGGGAAAGACGGCAATTTAAGAAGCGGTTTGAATCGCGACTCGTGCGAGCGGCAGCGTCACAACAAACTTGCTGCCTTTGCCGACGGTGCTGGTGACTTCGATGCGACCGTGGTGTTCTTCAACGATGCGGCGGGCGAGAGAGAGGCCCAGCCCGGTGCCGTTGCCTTTGGTCGTATAAAACGGGCGGAAAATGTTGGGCAGGTGCTCGGGTGGAATGCCGCGCCCGTTGTCGGAGACGATGATGGCCGCCGACTGGCCGCGGGTTTCAATGTCAACCGTGATGCGCCCCGTACCCTCGATCGCCTGAATGGCATTGAGCAGAAGATTGAGCAGCACCTGGTGAATCTGATCGCTATCGTGCTCGATCTCCGTCAGCGCGGGATTTTTCTTCAGCGCGATCTCAATCGGCTTCGAAAGCGCCTGCTGGCGCGCCAGCATCACGGCATGTTCGACCGTGGTATTCAGATCGCTGCGGCGGATCGCCGGAGCGTGGGGTCGCGCGGTCTGGAGCAGGTCGGTCAGGATGTGATTGATCTGCGCGATCTCGACGCGCACGTCCTTCACCACGGCGCGCGCCGGGCTCGTGGCAGGCAGGTCGCGGCCGATGATCTCGACCACGCCGGCAATGCCCGCGAGTGGATTGCGAATCTCGTGAGCCAATCCGGCAGCGAGTTCGCCGAGTGTGGCGAAGTGCTCGGCGCGAGACATCTGCGTGCGATGCAGCCGTTCGATTTCTTCGCGACTCTGGCGCAACTGATCCACCATGTGATTGAAGTTGCGACCGAGTTCTCCGATTTCATCCTTGCGCTTGTCAAAGCTCACGCTGACGCCCAGATCGCCGCCGCCGACCCGTGCAATCTTTTCCTGCAGTTCGACCATCGGCCGCTGCACGAACCACGCTAGAACGAAGATCAGGACCGCGCAGATCGCGATCGCGCCCGCGCCCGCGACCACGAGCACTGCATGGCGCTCGGGATCGCGAAACGAAACCGTCGCCAGCACAAACAGCATCAGCCCGGCCAGCAGGGTCAGTGCAACCGGAGCGACGGCCTTGAGCTGCCAGTTCACCCCGATCGAACCCAGCTTGGTTTCCGCTGCCGCGATTTCTCCGGCGGCAGCATCGCTGCCTGCAGATTCCTTACCTGCAGTTTCTCCGTCTGGAAGATGATCGGCATCGTTCGCTTTCACATCGGACTCCGATCGAGTTTGGATGACATCAGGCATATGCATGCAAACCGGGGAGCAGATATGTCACCCCGAAGAACGTGAACATGACCACAGCAAATCCGAGAATGGCGAAGTATGCCGCCCGCCGTCCGCGCCATCCGCGGGTAATCCGCATATGAAGGTAGCCGGCGTATACCAGCCAGGTAATCGCCGCCCAGGTCTCTTTTGGATCCCAGCTCCAATAAGAACCCCAGGTGCGATTCGCCCAGTACGCGCCGGCCGCGATCATCAGGGTGAGCAACGGAAAGGCAATGGCAATCGTCTTATAGATAATGCGGTCGAGTTCGTCGGCGCTGGGCAGCATGCGTTCCAGATCGGCCCGACGCCACAGCAGCAACAGATATAAAAGCGATACAAAAATTCCGCCCACGAGACCGGATAAGATGAATGGACTCGCCGCTAAGCTCGTGGGGAATTGTCCGTCGGCATCAAGCGAAAAATAATGGCCATCTCTCGCCCGCGCGATGAAGAAGACCAATGCCAGCGTCTGCAGCAGAATGCTGAGAAACACGGCGCGGTTCGCCATATCGATATGAGCATCGTTACCGGTTTTCCGCCAGAGAACGTAGAACACCAGCGGCGCGGCTACCGCCGCTAACACCAGAAGCAGAAGCCAGCCAAGATCGGGAATCACTACGAAAAGACGCACGCCTTTGGCGATGAAGATTTCCGATTTTTCTTCCGGATTCCACGCGGCCACACTCAATCCGCCCCATTTTTCGAAGCGCGTCAGGGTTGCAACATAAGTGGTGATGGTAAATATGCTGGTCGCGGCGAGGAAGGTTTCGGTCTTCATCTTGTCCTGGATGAGGAACATCATCGCCAGCGCGAAACTCAACGCGCACGCCGCGTAAGCCAGCATCGCCAGCGTGACGTGCACGTGCAGCCACGTCGATTGCAGCGCCGGAACCAGCGGATGAACTTCCGTCCGCAACAACTGCATCAGCACCACGCCGACGATCGCGACCGGCATAGTGACCGTGCCGATCACTTTCACTTTGAATTTCTTTTCGGCGATGAGCGTCAGCACGGCTAGAGTCCACACGAAGCTAAGCAGCATCTCGTAGATGCTAGCGAATGGCGGATGCCCCGCATCGTACCAGCGGTGTGCCACCGCGCCAGTGTTGGCAAGCAATCCCGCCCAGGTCGCGAGCGAAGCGAAGCGGATGTAATTTGGCGTGCCGGTGATGCCGAATCCCAAGTAGAGCGTGGCCGCGCCGAAATAGAAAATGAGCGTTGCGTACAGCAAGTTGGTTTCGTTCAGCAGATTGCCGCTCTTTACCACATTGAGAAATGCCATGAACAGCAGAAACGCGACTCCCAATCCCACCATGACGACCAGCGTCATACCGGTGGCGGCTGCGGGTTGCTGTTCGACTCGTTCACGTGCCATAAAGCTCCTCCGTTGCTATTTTTCGGTGAGCGCAGCCACAGATGCCTGGGGGACTTCGGGCTGCGAAAGTTTCAATTCCGATTCGATCTGCTTCACCACATCGCTGAAGCGCTGCTCAAAAGCGTCCTTGTTCTTGTTGGCGGTGCCGCCGATCCAGAGCTGCGTTTGGCCGCTTGCATCCCGCACCGGCACAACCCATATGCGGCTGTGAACGAGGTAGAAGACGACCACCAGGCCAAGGCCCATGAGCACCACCCCCGCCCAGACGCCCCATTGGCCGGGTTCGTGCGAAACTTCCAGGCCGGTGAAGTACGCCATCTGAACGTCTTTGCCCTGAAACTCGTAAGTAGATGAGGCGTTCTGCTCGACGCCCGGAATCGCCGGCAGCCAGTAGTTGATCGCCTGGCCGGACTTCTTAGATTCCACCACCAGATGCGCCGCGGGATTTTCCAAATCGTTCGAGCGAGCGTAGACGTGACCGTCGCCGACTACATAGTCGGGAAAGAATTCCGCGAGGCGGACCGTGGTATCAGGATCGAGCGCTGCGGTTTCATTCAGACCGAGAGTGATGTCTTTCGGATCCAGGCTCTGGCGCGAGGTTGCCGTAAGCACCAATTTGTCAACCTTTCCCGTCTTGCCGTAGCTCGCCTGGTAGAAGCGAACGCCGCCATAAACCAGCGGATCATTGACCACGATCTGCTTGTGCAGAATTTCACGACCATCTTTCAGCACCGTCAGATTCGACCACCATCGTTTCGGAGTTCCGTCCGCGTAGTTTTCCTGGCCCGCACCGTCGCAACGAACGGCGAACGGCAAATATCGCTTGGGGCCGTTCTGCGCCTGCACCTCGCTCGATTGTTCTCCGCGAGTGAGGCTGAGGAACGCCCGCCATCCGAATTCCGCATCAATGATGCCGCCCAGGAAAATCAGGAGCAGACTGGCGTGCACGATATATACGGCCATCTCCGAAATACGATTGCGCTCGCCGAACAGACTGAAGCTGTTCTCGCGCACGATTCGTTCGGGATGGAATCCTTTCTTGTGCAGCACCCGTTCTGCGATGCTCAACGCTGCCTCTTCTTCCTTGACCGGAATCAGCGTGTGCGTGGGGAGGGCTTTGCGGAAGTTTTCATCGGGACTCTTGTAGGGCCGCGCAAAAAATCTCCAGGCGTTCGGGAAACGCTGAACCGAGGCGGCAATGATGCTCAGACTGACCAGGCTCAGCAACAACACAAACCACCATGCGTGAAACACGTCGGTCAGGCCGAGGCCATCGAGCAGACGCAGCATTTGCGGCGAATAGGCTCTCTGAATCTCATCAGGATCAGTTGCGGGCCGCTGCAGGATCAATGTGCCGGCAGCCGAAAGAATCACCGTAAGAATGAGCAGAATAACGCCGGTTTTGATCGCGCCCAGGGTTTGCCAGATTTTCCGAGGTAGAGATGTGGCCATTTCTTTCCCCTTCTACTAAAGAGAAAGCAAACGGCGCACCACTCCTAAGAATTTTGTAAGTTATTGATAATAAATGGACAACTGGCATTTGCCTGGCCGGTGGGCACGCTCGCTGTGAGCCATATCACACAGCCCATTAGACTTGCGCAGGAATTTCGCGCAGGCCTGCAGGCGCAAAAAGAACGGGTCGCCGGAAAGACGATTCCGGCGACCCGGGAGATCTACGCGGATTGTGCTATCTACTTCTTGTTGCTGACTTTCTCCTTTTGCGCTGCCATTTCCACACTGCCTTCCTTGGTCGGACCGTTGCGGTCGACCAATCGGGCAAAGTCTGCGCTCTTGACCGGATAAGTGACTGCCGACTCTTTCCCGGCTGGAGTCACATTCACATCGACCCGGCGGTTGTAGGCGTAGACGATCGTTTCGAATCTCGCCTGCAAGGTCTTCTGTTCTTGCGAGCTGAGATCTGAATTCTGTCCAAGCAATTCCTTCACCTGGGCAGCCGTCAGGTTCTTCTCTTTACCAAAGGCCTGGGTTTCAATGTTAGCTTCCGGCACACCCTGCTTGACTAGGAACCTCTTTGCCAGTTCGGCGCGCCGCTCTGAAAGAGGTTTGTTGTAGGCTTGCGGACCGCGCTTATCGGCATGCCCGGCGAGGATCAGACGAGCATCCGGCTGCACGGCGAGATATTGCTTGAACGCCGCCGCGATAGATGTGAGCGTTTCCTGCTCGCTCGGCAGCAAAGCCGCTTCTGACTTTACCGACCGCGGACGATCGGTCGGGAAGAAAACGCTGCGCATCGAGAGCTCGACTTGCGGCTGCTCGATGTCGCCGACAATGTGCAGCGTAGCCGTTTTGGTTTCTGTGCCGCCGCAGCCATTGCTGGCGTTGAGCGTGTAAGTGACAGTCTCGTCGACCGGTCCTGGCTCGGTCCTTTTCGGCGTGATCTGCAGATTCTGGTTGCCGCTGGCAGCGACCGTGCCCAACGGGTCAATCGATACCGAGGTAGCGTTGCCTGCGCTCCAGTTCAGCGCCGCGCCGCCTTGCTCGACTACCTTGTCTCCGACTCTTTTGTAGTGAACTTCTGCCGGAGAAAGTTCGAGATTTGCATGCACCGCGTTATTCAGATTCACCGTGGCGCTCGAGGTCGCGCTGCCGCCGGGCCCCTCTGCGGTGAGTTGATAAGTTGTGGTTTGCTTGGGCTCGACTGACTCTTGTCCGGTTGATGCAACCGCGCCCATCGGCGTGATCTCAACCTTTGGCGCATCTGTGGAACTCCACTTCAGTTGGGTGGAATCTCCGCAGTTTACCTGCGCTGAGGCCACTGTCAGCTCGGCAGTTGGCTTGGCGACAGCCACAGTCGCGCTGGCCGTGCCTACAGTGAAGCGCGGAACCGCGCTGAGTTTTGCTCCCCGCGGCCAGTCAACGGTTTTGCGCACGCCTTTGGGAACATCAATGACGACGCGCTTGTCGGCGGGAACATTTACCGATCCGGACCAGACTTCCTTGTCCTCATGAAGGACAGAAACCTGGTAGGTGCCAGGCGGTACAACCAGTTCTTGCCGCCACCACCAGTTGTGGTTGAACTCGTCGCCGTGGCCGACAAAGAACGCGGGAGTCTTGCCATTCAGCAGAACGGCATCGCGGTCGGCGCCTTCAATCGTCATCGCCCCAAAAGGCCCCGCGACGGTGCCGGTGACCGGGTTCAGAGTCACATCAAGATTTGTGCTCTTGCCCGCCGTGATTGTTACATTGCGGGTTTCCGGGCCATATCCGTAATTAACCAGCTCGACCTTGTGATCTCCTGCACTCAGATTCAGGGAATGATGCTTGCTGGCTTCACTGATGGCTTTGCCATCCACAAAAACATAAGCTTGTCTAGGAGTGACGTGCAGAACGAGTTTGCCGTCCTGGGCAAAGCTCGAAACGCCACTGCCGAACACCAGCAGAATAGCGGACACGATCAGGTAACTTACATGGTGTTGAGCCTTCATCTTCAACCCCCCTTCCACATACTTTGAGAAACGCCCAAATTGTACACCTGCAAGCCCTTTCCCGTCAGTCAGAATTCCCAGCCAATTGGCGCTTCTGGCGCACAGTTTGCGGTGATGGCTGTCACGGACGCGTACAGCCAAAGGAACTACTCTAACGATGGAAATATGAGCAGCACCGGAGCATGAATCCATGGCTTATGTGATTACCGATTCCTGCATTAAAGACTCGCTTTGCGTCGAGGTCTGCCCGACGGATTGCATCCATCCCAAGGAGGGGGAGCCGGGTTTCGAAGCAGCAACTCAGCTCTTTGTCGACCCCGTCGAGTGCATCGACTGCGGCGCCTGCGTTCCGGCCTGCACCTCGGATTCGATTCTGGCGGTGGATGATCTTCCCGAAGAAAAGAAGCCGTTCATCGAAAAGAATGCGGCATTCTTCGGGAAATAAGCTTGCGCCTCCTCTGGGCGCGCGAATGGTGCGAGCCAGGAGCCATACCGGACTCCGGCTCGCACCGTTCTTTTTGCTCCGGTCTTGCTCAAGCGCCATTGACTTGCCCTTCTTCCCGCCGCTATCGTTGCCCGCATGAACGTTGTTAAAGCCACTCGCCAGTTCGAAAGTTGGCTGGCTCTTCGCACCCGCATTGAAAAAAAAGATCTTCGCCTGAAGCATGAGCGCATGAAGGCGGAGCTGTTTCCTTTCTTCCGCGCTACCTACTATCGCTGGGTACAACTCTGGTTTGAGATCTGTCCCGATCTCGCCAACGCGCCGCAGGTTCTGGCGGTAGGCGATCTGCACGTGGAAAATTTCGGCACCTGGCGCGACATCGAAGGCCGCCTCATCTGGGGGGTCAACGATTTCGATGAAGCCTGGCCCATGGCTTATGCTATTGACCTGGTGCGGCTCGCTGTCAGTGCTCACCTCGCGGTTGAAGCAGGAGGCCTTCCCCTGAAGCGCGAGGACATCTGTGACACCATTCTCGACGGCTATCGCGAAAGTCTCGACGCGAAAGGCCTCGCTTTTGTGCTCGGAGAAAGACATCAGTGGCTGCGGCAGGTTGCGGAAGGCGAACTCCGCGATCCGGTGCAGTTCTGGAAAAAGATGGATGCGTTTCCCACGCTAAAAAAAGAAATTCCCATCAGCGCCGTCGATGCCATCGAGCATCTCATGCCCGCGCCGGGAATCGAATATCGCTTGGCTCATCGTGTCGCCGGACTGGGCAGCCTCGGCCACGCCCGCTACGTCGCCCTGGCTGATTGGCATGGTGGCCGCATTGCCCGCGAAGCGAAAGCGCTGGTCCCTTCTTCCGCGTGCTGGGCCGAATGCCTGAACGCCGGCAAGCTTCCGGGACCGGCGGAGATTCTCTATCAGACCATTATCAATCGTGCCGTCCGCTGCCCTGATCCCTTTGTCCAGCTGCGCGGACGCTGGATCGTCCGCCGGCTTGGGCCTCACTGCTCGCGAATTGAGTTGGCCTCGTTACGTGGTCCCGATATTGAGCTTCGCCTGCTTCATGCCATGGGATGGGAGACGGCCAACATTCACCTCGGAACACCGTCAGCACGCAAATCGATACTCCAGCACCTGCGCAAGCAGAAACGAAGATGGCTGCACACCGCAGCCGCCACTATGCTCGAAGCCATTCGTGGAGATTGGACTGTGTGGAAAAAAAAGGGATACCGCTGAGGTTATTTCAGGATTGTTATGATTGAATTGCCTCACCGCTACAGTTTCCACCCTATGGATTTTAACCCCTACAATTCCGGACACTTAGAAAGCGCTGCTTCACAAGCTTTCATGGATCCTGAACACTCCTCGTCGAACGCGCTCGTGGGCAGCTTTCTGTCTTCGCTCTCCCGTACGCGGCGGCTGGACGACCGCATCCGCAAATTGTGCGCGGACGCGGTCGCCTGCGCCGACCCGGTTCAGCTCCAGCGGATCATGGAACGCCTCAAGTTGGCTCTGCACGATCACTCTTCCCGCGTGCGCAACATGGCCGCTGCCGGCCCCGCCCGGCGTGAGCGCAGGAAGCAAAACCACGATTGATCGGATCGCCTAAATCAGGGAAGTCGAATTGACGATCGTCACGTTGCGCTCACGGCGCACATGCCGTTGATGGGCAAATCCCAAAGCCGCTTGTCTGTTAGCGTTCGACAGCGAACATACTCCTACTTTCAATTGCTGTAATACTTCCGATTTCCTATGAACGAGGCGGTGGGCAAAAGAATTCACGAGCTTTGCTCGCGCATCGCGCTCGAGCGTGACCACAAGAAATTCCTCGCACTCGTGCAGGAATTGAACCGGGCGCTCGCCGAACGTGGCAAAGATTTGGAAAACAAAACGGCCACGCAAAGCGAGTGTTAGCTCCCGGGCCTTGACCGCAGTTGCAGGTGGCGCCGTACACAACAAGCCGCAGTGGGGATGTTTGTTCATTTCGCTGCAGAATCAGGGTTGTGTGTAAGAAATTCCTACTCTGATCTTCCGCGGAGGATCAGACGATGTTGCAGCGAAACTACTGGTTTTCCTGACGGGAAGTTGTGAACCAGGTGCATCCAAACTTTGATGGGCACCTTGGCGAAGGAAGAGATCATCGTTAAGAGATCGACCAGGCCGGCTATGACTCCCGTACGTCCCGGCACACGTTCCAACGCCGCGGGGAGCGCCGTTCAAAATATTGTGCTGTGTTCTTTGCCCGACAAGGAATATAACCCGCTGCGGCCTCACCTGGAACCAGTCGATCTGCCACAATACAGAATTCTCGAAGAACCTGGAGAGAAAATAGAATTCACTTACTTTCTCGATGAGGGGTTGACCTCACTGGTAGCTCTTAGCCGCGATGGTCGAAGCGTGGAAGTCG
>JASHTD010000023.1 GCA_030040725.1 Candidatus Sulfotelmatobacter sp.
AGCGGTTCACGGGCGCGATGCAATTCGCGAGTATCTGAAAGCGCCGCTGAGCCGCGGCGTCTCCGATTTGGCTTTCGATGTCACCTATATTAAGCAGCAGGGACCGGTCGCCTGGGATGTCGGAACCTACCGCATGGCCGTGCCGGCCGAAGACGGCACGACAAGAGAAGATCACGGAAAGTACCTGACCGTGTGGAGGCGTATAGGCAAGAGCTGGCTGATCGCAGCCGACTCGTGGTCGAGTGATTTGCCGCTTGCCGCCTGATATCTGGCATTGTTCGACGATCATTGCCATGAAGGGCATGAGTCCACCTCCGCGGAATTCTCATGTCTTCGGGTAGGAGGAATTATGGAGCTGACACTCACTGTCGAGGAGCAGGAACTCCTCCTCAACATTCTGGAGCAGAGGCATCGGGAGCTCTTAAAGGAAATCTCCCACACAGATCATAACGATTTCAAAAAAACTCTCCGTAACAATGAAAAACTGATTGAAGCCGTTCTGAGCCGCCTGCGGGTCGAGTCAAGTCAAGAGATGCATGTCTGAAAGGGACGGTGGTGAGACGCACCACTACGCCTCAGGAACATGCGCGGCGATGGGAATGTCTGAGGCTTGTTTGCGGGATGCGCGGTAGGGATTTCTTTGCGTCGGACACATTGACGAAATCGCAACCCGTTTCAGTTGCGGAATCCGATCATGAATCCTGCTGGCCCGGGCAGACGCATCCTCCGGATATCCGAGAATCCCGCATTCTGGAGCCACTCCGTATATTCGGGTTCGCTATAGCTGCTTCCCGCTCTTGTTCCAACCAGCATGTTCAGTGAAAACAAGGCCGCGAACCGGGGAGCCGTTTTCCCACCTTCAAGGATAAAATCCTGCACAATTACGCGACCATGCGGAGCAAGTGCGTCATAGACGCGGCGAAAGAGCTTGCGGTTTTCTTCCGCAGAAAACATGTGACAAATCGCAGAGACCAATATGAGGTCATAATTCTTCCCTAAGGGATCGCGCAGCATATCGCCGACCCGCATCGTCACGCGTTCCTCCAATCCAGCTTTACGAATGTATGCATGCGTCAGAGGGACGACCTCGGCCTGGTCGAGGATTTCGGAGTTGAGGTTGGGCATTTCTCGCGCCAGAGCAATCGAGTACGCTCCCGATCCACCCCCCAGATCCAGCATGCGCCGAATCCCGTTTACTCCAACCGCCTTTACTACCGCCGCGGCCCGTTCTTTTGCGTTCCGGTCCATTGCGGCGATGAAATCTCGAACGTCACTATGTTCGCGCTCATCTCGTTCTACGCAGGTTCCCGATTGCACGCATTCTGTCAACGTCGACCATCGATCCCACAGATGGGCGATGTGCATCAACCCGGGCCGGGCGTTATCGCGCGAACCTTCTGACAGAAATCGCGCGCTCATGGCCGTGTTCAGGAACTTCCCATCTCTCTTTTCCAGAAGCTTCAGACTTGCGAGCGCATTCAGCAGCATTTCCGTGGCCCGCTCATCGGAGCCGACCTTGTCCGCCACTTCATTTGCAGAGCGACCATTCCCGACCGCACTGAACAAGTCCAACTCGAGTGCTGTGAGCACGGCCCGGCTCGGCATGAAACCACGAATCATTTCGTTAAGTTCATCGGGTAGGATTCCCGCCTGGTCTTTCGCTTTCACCATCGCGCGATACTGGTCGCGATGCTCGATCATTTCCGACTTCATCTCCTGCTGGTCGCACCAAACGAGTCGAGAGACAACTTTCCCGGACCTCAAGTGCGAGCTTACGATTTCTGCAATATCTTCTTCCCTGATCTTGCGGTACCACACGCCCTCCGGATAAACGATCATCACCGGCCCGTCATCACACAACCCGAGGCAACCGCAGGTGCTCACTTGAACCTCGTCGTCGAGTCCTTGCTTGCACAGCTCGGTTTCCAGAGCTTGCAACACTTGCCATGAACGATTACCCGGACAAGATGTCGCGCCCTCCGGTTTCGCCTGCGTGCAGACAAACAGGTGATGACGAAACGGCTCCATGTAGTTCCTCCTGCTTGCCAAAAGTTCGCAGCACACTCCGCCTCCCGAACGTTGCCTGCGACTTGGCTCAAGCCTGCGTCCTGGAAATTCTGCGTGCTTTACTTTTCAATCAGGCAGTATTCGCCGACTTTCTTATTCTTATCGGGCACGGTAGCATCCGACGTGTTTGCGGACTCCGGATAAACCTCCACATCTTTGCACTCGTACATGCCAAAGTTTTTTGGAAGTTCGATCATCAGATACTTGCCGTTGCTCAAGAGCGTGCAATCTTGAGCGTTCTCGTTGCATTGCAATGTGAAAGATCTTTCTCCCCGCGCGACGTCCAACACCACAACGCCGCCACTGATCTCGCCCCTTCTCACCGAAATGGTCGACTTTTCTTGAGAAAGAAGACGTACTCCCGAAAAGCACAAAGCAACCAGCATCAAAGCGAGGGTTGATTTCTTCATATGCCACCCCCTCCGGGCACGAAAGAGCAGCGCCTGGAACACTGACCTGCTTCAATACTGGATCAGTTCCGGGCTCGGTGTCTGTGATATCCGGCACATGCCGCTTCGGGGTGCAGAATTGCCTTATGGGTGTGAGTTCGACAAACTGAACCGCTGAAACAGCGAGGCAGGGCGAGGCGTACATGCCATGAGGCCGCGAATGCAAAGTCACGGCTCACATTGACGAGTGATCTCCCGCACAGACCGGGGCCACGGGTCGTACTGTAATCCCATCTAGGGGATCATGCGCAGGCGGAGGACTCCGTCTGGAAGGAGAATCCCATGAGCACGCTCGTTGTCGATAAGAAAGCGGACCTGGCTGGTCCTGGCATCGGCGATTATCGAGAATTGGAAAAGATTCTGCCCGATGATTACCACTCTCTGTTAAACGCGAAAGAAACGCAGCAAGCCATTTTTCAAGTTAAGCGTTATATCGAAGACAATCTCTGCAAAGAACTCAATCTGATGATGGTCGAGGTCCCGCTCATCGTTGACGTCGAAAGCGGGGTCAATGACATGCTCGACCGCGACGGTTCGCGCACTCCAGTTCAATTTCATATCCTAAATGATCGGAATGCTCATCCCATCGACGCCCAGGTCGTGCAGGCAGCTACCAAGTGGAAACGGGTAGCGCTCAGGCAATTCGACTGCAAAACGGGCCAAGGCATTTGCACCGACATGCGTGCGGTCCGCAAAGATTACTTTCTCGACCACGATCACTCTGCCTATGTCGATCAGTGGGATTGGGAGCGGGTAATCGCCGCCGAGCAACGCAACCTGGATTTTCTGAAATCGATTGTAAGCAAGATTTGGCGGGTTATAGTCGGTGCCGAGAAGTTTGCCCAGTCATTATTTCCGCAGCTCCGAGATCCGCGGGTGCCGGATTTGCCGGAAAAGCTCACCTTTCTGCATGCGGAAGAAATTCTCGACATGTACCCCGACCTGCCGCGCAAGCAGCGCGAGACCGCGATCCTGCAGAAGTATCCTGCAGTCTTCATTATCGGAATCGGCTGGCCGCTCAGGGATGGGTATCCGCACGAGATGCGGGCTGCCGACTATGACGATTGGGTCACGGACACTCGGGGGCAGACGCGCAAAGATACGCACGGGCTGAATGGCGACATTCTTGTTTGGAACCATGTTACCCGGCGGCGTCACGAGCTCAGTTCGATGGGCATTCGCGTGACCGCAGAAACTCTGAAACAGCAATTGACGATGTCGAACCAGCTCGAATTCCTGGCGCTGCCGTACCACCGGGCAATTCTTGCCAATGAGATTCCGCTTTCCATTGGCGGCGGAATCGGCCAGTCGCGAACGCTGATGCTCCTGCTTCGCAAAGCTCATCTCGGGGAAGTCAGCGTGACCGTGTGGCCGAAAATCCTGAAGGAGATGTGCGCCCGCAAGAACATTGTTGTGCTGGAGTAAAGCCACAGGCTGAATCAGGTCGATCGCGTGAGCGATTTAAGGGAGGAAGGTTATGGCACTTCTCGATTCCGTCACTGGAAAGATCATCCGCGATTATTCGATTGAGGAATTAGCCGAAGCTGCCAATCTTATGCGCGGCTACGATCTGGTGTCACTTTGCGCGGCCGGCTCCGGTCACGCCGGCGGGACACTCTCAATCATGGACATTACTGCGGCTCTCTACTTGAAAGTGGCGAATCACGACCCGGAGAACCCAGACTGGCCGCACCGGGACCGTATCATCTGGTCGGCCGGCCACAAAGCGCCGAGTCTTTATCTCGGCCTGGCTTTCGCCGGCTTCTGCAAAATCGAAGACGTTGCATTGTTGCGAAAACTGGGTTCGCCGTTTCAAGGGCATCCTCACTGGCTTAAGCTGCCCGGCGTAGAAGTATCGAGCGGCTCGCTCGGCCAAGGCCTGAGTATCGCCGTAGGCATAGCGATTGCCGGAAAGCTGGACGGCCGGCACCACCGCACCTTCTGCATCATGGGCGACGGCGAACAGCAGGAAGGCCAGATCTGGGAAGCGGCCATGGAAGCCGCGCACTATAAGCTGGATAACTTAGTCGGCATCGTCGATTGCAACGGCCTGCAGATCGATGGTCGAGT
>JASHTD010000024.1 GCA_030040725.1 Candidatus Sulfotelmatobacter sp.
CCACTGTCGCCGCATTGCCCGAATCTTCGCAATCGACGGACGCCTTCGAATCCATTCAGGGACATTTCTTTTCCTCCAATGCCGCCCCGGAAGCCATTCTGCAAAAGAGTTTCGCCGCCGAGCTTCTGGGCCGCCCGCGCAATCCGGGAACCGATGAAACCAATGTTGCCGAACTGGCCGCTCCGCTTTTGGGGAAAGAACTGACTATGAGCTACGCCCAGCGCGAAGCTCCGCAAACTGCGGCGGCGGCAACCGCACCACCAACTGACAGCAAACGTGCTTCTGCAGCCAATGAAGATCTCGCTGCCTCCTCCTACTCCGTTGTTTCCCGTCAACAAAAGCTGAAGATTGTCGGGGTGGTCGATCTCGATCCGGAAAGCATGCGCGGTCCCACCCGCGGGCGCGTCTTCATTCCGCTCAAGCTAGCCGAGAGTCTGCACGTGATGCAGCCCACCGATCTGCGCGAGCTTTCCAGTTCGTCCGGCAGTCAAACGCTGTATTCGTCGGTCAGCGTACGGGTCAAGGATCCTGCCCAGATTCGTGCCACCGAAGATGCGATCAAGAAGATGGGGTTCAATACGTTTTCCATCCTCGACGCCACGCGCAGCCTGCAACAATTTTTTGCCGTGTTGGATTTATTTCTTGGAATCTTCGGCAGCCTCGCTCTCGCCGTCGCTTCCATTGGAATCGTGAACACACTGGTCATGGCGATTCTCGAGCGTCGGCGCGAAATCGGCATCATGAAGGCTATCGGCGCGAGCGATATTGACGTGAAAAAGCTTTTCTTCGCCGAAGCCGGTGCCATGGGAATCCTCGGCGGATTCGTCGGAGTCGCGCTCGGCTGGGCCATCGGCCACGTCATCAACCTGGGCACAAACATTTATCTCAAGCGCCAGTCTCTGCCGCCGGAGCATTTCTGGTCGGTGCCATGGTGGCTGGTGGGCGCAGCCATTTTGTTTTCTTTCGTTGTCAGCCTGGTGGCCGGCCTTTATCCCGCAGCTCGCGCCGCGCGCCTCGATCCCGTCCAGGCACTGCGCTACGAGTAAATTGAAACCGCTAAACTGGGAAAATGGATCGTCGCCTTTCGCTCGCTCTCCTCTTCGTGCTTTTGACGCTCCCCCTTTCGCTTCGCGCCCAGAGCCGCATTGATTGCAGCACAATCGACAGCCGCATCCTCAAATCCGACGTTCATTTCTGCGTGTACGTGCCGGCCAGCTATGACGCGGGCGGGAGTAGGCATCCGCCGCAAACCTATCCCGTGCTCTATTTTCTGCACGGTCTCGGCGACAACGAGCGAACGCTGTTCAACAGCGGCGGATTCACCCTGCTCGACGATCTCCACCGCCAGCGCAAAATCGGCGAATTTCTTATAGCCGCTCCGGAGGGCGGACGAAGCTTCTACATCGATTCTTCTGACGGCAAGGTCCTGTATAGCGATTTTTTTCTGCACGAGTTCATGCCGCTCATCGAATCCAGATACCGCATTAAGAAAGGACGAGAGTCACGCGCCATCAGCGGTATCTCCATGGGTGGCTACGGCGCGTTGCGTTTTGCTTTCGCTTACCCTGATAAGTTCAGCTCGGTCAGTGCACAAAGCGCCGCGCTCATCACCGAATCGCCACAGCAACTCGATCTCTCCATGCAATCCGGCTATCCTCTGGCAAACTTGATCGCAACAGTCTTCGGCAACCCGATCGACGTGAGGCATTGGAGAAGCAATGACCCATTCCTTCTTGCCGAAAAAAACCAGGCAGCCTTGCGGCGAATGTCTATCTATTTCAATTGCGGCCGGAGCGACAATTACGGTTTTGAGAAAGGCGCTGCCGCGCTGGATGCTCAGCTGCGAAAAGAAGGAGTCAAGCACGAGTACCATCTCTATCCCGGTGACCACAGCTTCACGTATTTCATGAGCCATTTTCCGGAGGTCATGGAATTTCACTCGCGGGCATTCGGACTGAAGTGAGGTTTCGCAGAACGCACGTGTTGTAAACTACACCCAGCACACCTCGCCTTTCATGCGGAGGGATGTGTGAGTGGTTGAAACAGTCGGTCTTGAAAACCGATGTACGGGAAACCGTACCGGGGGTTCGAATCCCTCTCCCTCCGCCACGCAGTCTGGACTGCGGACAATCACGACGGGAGAATATTCGACGTCCCCTGCATGCATAGTATTCTTTTCTTGACTGAAATGAGGTTCGGTGTGACATTCTCGTGATTTCGGGCCCCGTTCCTTTCTTACCACTTCACCGCACCAGGAGGTCCGATCGGTATGGTCCCTGGAGTTGACCTCTCGCATTACAACGGCCCCGTCGATTTCGGAGAATTTGGAAGAGGATTCGCTTTCGCGTACTTGAAAGCAAGCGAAGGTTGCTTCACCAAGGATCCGCTGTACGCGGCCAACTACGCCGGACTGCGGCAAAAGCAGATCCTGCGGGGCGCATACCATTTCTTTTATCCGCAGCTGGATCCCCAAGCTCAGGCTTCAAACTTTCTGTCAGTGGTTACGCGGTTGAATCCGGGCGACCTGCCTCCTGTGCTCGATGTGGAAGTGAGCGGAGAACAAAACTCGATCGCTATCGCCGCAGCGATTGAGCAATGGATTGACGCTGTGCAGCAAAAGCTCGCCTGTACTCCCATCATTTACACTGCCGCCGGTTTCTGGAACACGGCGCTCGGCGGAACGACAAACTTCACGTCGTATCGACTCTGGGTTGCGGAGTACACAGGCAATTCTTCGCCGATCCTTCCCGCTGGCTTTACCGACTATGTTTTTTGGCAGTACAGCGAGTCTGGCTCTGTGCCGGGTGTCACGGGCAACGTGGACATGGATCAATTCAACGGGAGCTTGTCAGATCTAAATCAATTGGCTGGACTGGGAGGCAAATTGATGCGGTGAATATCCTGAAGTTCGCATCGCCTGTTGCCACAACACCTCTGCCAGTAGGGCACCGCAGCAGTTTTGCGAATCACTTCAGATCTCTGCGGGATCTTCCGGATCTGGCTCCCGGATCGGCACATCGGGGTTTTCCGGCGCACCATTTGGTTCCTTCACCGGCGGTGGCGAGGGCTCTGAACGGCCAGGGACGGCTTCCAGGCCGGTCAAACTGCAAAGGCCCGGCAAGGGCCACCGTGTGCAGTCACTCCTCAACCAAGGACGAGGCTACCGGAGCTCAATCATCGAACCACGTTGAGATTCTAGAAAGTGGTACAGGACAAAAGAATCGGTGAAACCGTTTAGGTCTTGGCCTGAAGTTACCGAATGACATATTGATCAGAGCCTTAGGGCAGGCTTTTTCGCGGCGAGCCCCCCGATTGGCTCGGCCGCGTTTAGTCGATGCGAGGTCGAAACAGGTGCATTTGAGCTCGATGCAAACGGCGCAGGCACTTTATTCTTGAGTCGCTCATTGCAAGTTGCGGCTCGAGTGTTCACGATAAATACAAAATGAAAAATTAATCGCGATCCCAAGAATCTCGTAGAGCACCCAAACATCGAAAGGGTTAAGTCGAGGAGGATTTATGGAAGCGCGTTTCAACTATGTCAAAGCAGCCCCTGGAGTATTCGCAGCCATGCTCGGTTTGGGACAGTACCTTCAAGAGTGCGGATTGGAAGAATCGCTGATAAATCTGGTGCACTTTCGAGCATCGCAGATCAACGGCTGCGCCTATTGTCTCGATATGCACTCGAAGGATTTGCGGGCGGCCGGCGAGACCGAGCAACGACTCTATTCGCTGGAAGCCTGGCGCGAATGTCCCTACTATACGGATCGCGAACGTGCGGCGCTGGAGTGGACGGAAGCTCTCACCCTGATCACCAATGGCCACGTGCCGGACGAGGTTTACGAGAATGTGCGTCAACACTTCAACGAAAAGGAACTGGCGGATCTCACGCTCGCTGTCGTGAGTATCAATGGCTGGAACCGTCTGAACATTGCGGCCAGAATAGTTCCCGGCGGTTACAAGCCCGGTCAATTTCGTCTGGAAAAAACCGCGTGAGGAGTAGTGCCCGCTAGGTTGCAAAAGTAAGCAGGGCTGCGCTCGCCGAAGGTAAATCGAGCACGAGGCTGTCGCTCTTTGCCACCAGCCTTTCTTCTCGCACCGACGACCAAGTGCCATTGGC
>JASHTD010000321.1 GCA_030040725.1 Candidatus Sulfotelmatobacter sp.
AAACCACCGCTCCCGCGAACGCGATGGCGGCCTGGCAGGCAAAGCATGCCGGCCTCGAAAATTTTTCCATGCTGGTTTCGCATGTGCTGGTTCCACCCGCGATTCGAGCGCTCATGACTTCCGAAAGCAACCGGGTGCAGGGTTTTATTGCTCCCGGGCACGTTTGTACGGTGATGGGATGTGGCGAATATGAAAGCCTGGTGCGCGATTTTGGCATTCCCATTGTTGTCGGCGGCTTCGAGCCGGTCGACCTTCTGGAAGCGATTTTGATGCTGGTCGAGCAACTGGAAGCGGGCGAAGCGAAGCTGGAAAATCAGTACGTGCGATCGGTAAGCTATCGCGGAAACCTGCCCGCCCGCCAGATCATGAGTGAGGTCTTCGAGGTCGCGGATCAGAAGTGGCGCGGCATTGGATCGATTCCGCAAAGCGGTTTGCGGCTGCGCGAAGAATACTCTGCCTATGATGCCAATAAGGTTTTCGATGTGGGCGAACTCATCGTGGATGAACCGGCCGAATGCATCAGCGCGCAGGTCTTGCAGGGATTGAAGAAACCGACCGATTGTCCCGCTTTTGGCATGCGATGCACTCCCGAAAATCCTCTGGGTGCACCAATGGTTTCGAGCGAGGGAGCGTGTGCCGCTTATTATCATTACCGGCGCCATGCGGTTGCGAAGTAAGCAAGGAGGGAACAGATGTCAACCAAGACGATTGCCGAATTCACCTGCCCCGCTCCCTTGCCGGCGAAAGACACGATTCTTCTCGGTCACGGCAGCGGAGGGAAGCTCAGCGCGGAGCTCGTCCGCGACGTTTTTCTTCCGTCGCTGCACAATCCAGTCCTGGCGCGTCTCGATGATCAGGCAATTGTGAACGTCCAGGGGCAGCGGCTGGCCTTTACAACGGACTCTTTTGTGGTCCAGCCGTTGTTTTTCCCCGGCGGCAATATCGGCTCTCTCGCGGTTCACGGAACGGTCAATGATCTGGCCATGGGGGGCGCAAAGCCGCTTTTCCTGAGCGCAGCTTTCATCATTGAAGAGGGCTTCTCGATCGAACAACTGCGTCGCGTGGTGGAATCGATGCATCGGGCAGCGGCTGAAGCCGGCGTCGAAGTCGTGACCGGCGATACCAAAGTTGTTGAGAAAGGGAAAGGCGACGGGTTGTTTATTACCACCACCGGAATTGGCATCGTTCCGGAAGGCTTGGAGCTTTCCGCTGATCGCGCCCGCCCTGGCGACAAAGTGCTGCTTAGCGGATCGATCGGCGAGCACGGCATTGCAATCCTGGCGCAGCGCGCCGGCCTGGAATTCGAAACTCAGATTCAAAGCGACAGTGCCGCGCTGCATTCGCTGGTTGCCAGAATGCTTGAGGCCAGCCGAGACATTCGCTGCATGCGCGATCCCACGCGCGGCGGTGTTTCCAGCACACTGAATGAGATTGCCCAGCAGTCGCGAGTCGGAATTGAGTTGGAAGAAGAATCTATTCCCGTGCGCGAGGAAGTGCGCGGCGCCTGCGAACTGCTGGGGCTCGATCCTTTATATGTTGCGAATGAGGGCAAGCTGATTGCAATTGTGGCTCCCGATGTTGCTGACGATGTGCTCAGAGCCATGCAAGAACATCCGCTGGGCGCTAACGCGCAGATGATTGGCACGGTGAAAAAAGAAAATCCGGGTCTGGTGATCATGCGAACGCCGCTGGGCACGACCCGGGTGGTCGATATGCTGGCTGGCGATCAATTGCCACGCATCTGCTGATTGTCATCCTGAGCAAGCCTCTTTTGCGCAGCGAAGGACCTGGGCGAGCCGCGCGAAGCGGCGCGCTTCTTGCGCCGCAGCAAGCGCGCGTTTGGCTCGCTTCCTTATCAACCCATCCTGTTGTCATTCCCACCGAACCGGATCCTGTGCGAAGCCGAAGGGACGGCACAGTGGAGGAATCCTTACCCAGGGCCGCAGGGGCGGCGATAGGGATGCTTCGACTGCGCGCGGAGCTCGCTTTGCTCGCCTCGCGCTCCGCTCAGCATGACAGGAGAGCCCGTGGGGTAAGCGGAACGTTGGATGTCGCAAGCTCGTTAGGGAATTCTTTGGTCGCCCACTCTTCGCCAAAAGACGGCGGAAGGGCGGGGCAACCTGCAGCTGCCGATCAGTATGCGGGAAGGATGTTTTCGCAGGCCGGGTGACTGTCTGTTTTCTTGGCGAAGTCAATCGAGCCCCACCAAATCTGAGGATCAATCGCCTTTTCTCTGCGCTCGTAGTTCACTCCTACGCGATCGAGTTCGCGCAGGATCTCTCGAAATATTTGAGGAACCGCGGCCTCGACACTCGCGCTCAGCGAACATCCGGGTGCGTAGTTTTCGCCGACGATGCCGACCAGAAGCAGTTCTCGCGGCGACAATCCGAATAAGTCAGCGCTCAAAAGATTCTCAACCAATGCGGGAGAATGAGGGTCCATGCGTACTTCTGGTCGATGACGAATCAGGTCGTCTTTGCGATAGAGCTGCACCGAGCCGGGATCAGCATCGTCGCTCTGAATGCAATCGATCAGAATCACTGCATCTTTGCCGGAGAATTGATCGATTAGATCGAGGGCCGGTGTTCCCAGATCGATGACTTCGACGCCGCTCTCAAAAGCGTACTGCGAATTCAGTAGCCGCACGACATACGGCCCCACACCGTCATCGCCCAGCAAAACATTGCCGATCCCCCCAATCAGCACTTTCTTCATAGCACCTTCACTTTGGCGATCTGCTTTCCCGAAGGATCAAAGGCGTGACAGGCGCAGGCCATGCAGGGATCGAACGAATGTACGGTTCGCAATACTTCGAGCGGTTCCTCCGGACGGGCGAGTGGCGTTCGCAACAGGGAAGCTTCGTACGGACCGTGCGCTCCATTGCGGTCGCGTGGACTGGCGTTCCAGGTCGAGGGCACGACGGCCTGATAGTTCTTGATCTTGGCGTCTTTGATCACAATCCAGTGGGAAAGCGTGCCGCGCGGCGCTTCGTGCGTTCCCACCCCTTCGACTTCGTGACTGGGAAATACGGGCGCGTTGTAGACCGCATAGTCGCCCTTGGCAATGTTGTCGGTCAGGAGCTGCAAGTGTTTCTCTGCCAGCTCGGCCAGCATGCAGGCGCGAATCGCACGCGCGGCATGGCGTCCCAGCGTGGATTGCAGCATCTCCGGCGTGACCTGTAATCCGCCGACGGCCTTCACATTCTGAATGGCTTGCGTCGCATACTTCACCGTTAACGGATGGCCTTGCGCAAATCCAATCAGTACCTGCGAAAGCGGCCCGACTTGCGCCGGTTCGCCATTGAAGCGCGGCGCTTTTACCCACGAATATTTTTGATCGCCATCCCATCCGGTGAAAGCCGGATCGGTCTCTCCCACCCAGGGATGGAGTGGTCCGCGTCCATCCTGATAGTAGGCATGCGTTACGTCTTCGGAAACCGCTTCGCGAAATTCCTTGTCGCTCGCGGTCTTGAAGGCATGCGTGCCGCCGATATTTCCGTTTGCGATGTAGCCGCCGGGCAGATCGTATGCTGAACCTGCGCTGTCGAGCGGAAGATCGGGCACTGCAAGATAGTTGCGAACCCCGCCGCCGATTTTGAACCACTCCGGATACATGGCCGCAACCGCGCAAACGTCGACGAAATAGACCTGCTGAACGAATCGCACAACTTCGCCGAGGAGTTCGCGAATCGCTTCCAGACGGTCCATATTGAGGGCGCTCTGGCTATCGAGATCGATCGCGTTCGAGACGCCTCCGGGAGTGAGGTTCTGAATGTGTGGCGTTTTCGATCCCAGCATTGCGACGACTTGCAACGCTTTGCGCTGATACTCAAGCGCCTGAACATAGTGAGCGAAGGCCAACAGGTTCACATCGGGCGAGAGACGCATGGCCGGATGGCCCCAATAGCCATTCTGAAAGATTCCCAACTGCCCGCTTGCGGCGACGGCTTTCACGCGGTCCTGAGCGACCTTGAATTCCTCGCGTGAATTGCGCGTCCACGGCGAAAGGCTCTCGGCCAGCTTCGCCGTGCTCGCAGGATCGGCCTTCGGAATCTGCAGAATGTCGACCCAGTCGAGCGCCGAGAGCTGATAGAAGTGAACAATGTGGTCGTGCAGCGCATGCGCAATCAGAATCAGATTGCGAATGTATTGCGCGTTCAGCGGCACCTCCAGCTTCAAGGCGTCTTCCACCGCGCGCACGCTTGCCATGGCATGCACCGTGGTGCAGACACCGCAGAAGCGTTGCGTGAACATCCACGCGTCGCGAGGATCGCGGCCCTTTAGGATGTTCTCGATGCCGCGCCACATGGTGCACGAAGCCCATGCGTTGCTGACTGCATTGTTGTCGACTTCGACGTCAACGCGAAGGTGACCTTCAATTCGGGTGATGGGATCAATCGTGATTCGCTGTGCCATAGTACCTGCTTAAGTCAGAGTCTAAGAGCTTGAAATCAACAAAGCCGAAATCGAGATACTGGGTCCAAAGAACATACGGCCGGTGAACGGTGTAGTAAGTGGTCATGTCCCGCCACTCCTGCATCGTGGCTGGGAGGATGGCGCAGACCTTGACCATGAAGAGAAATCCTGCGATGCCTGCGGTGGCAAACCCAATCGCAACCAAGGTTTCGATCATCGACGGGAAATAAATAGCTTTCGGTCCGGGCATGTATGCCAGGGTCGTGGGGGTGAAGCGATAGAGCATTCCTCCCACGGAGCTCAATATGTATCCCATCCACATGGTTTTCCATTTGTGGTTAGTGAGTGAGCGCCAGAGGAGATATCCGCCATAGCCGACCAGGGCCATCTCGACCCAGAAGATTCCAGCAAAGCGATCAAAATGAAACGCGGTTCCGAGCACGCCACGGAAGAGGATGTCGAGCATCCGCAGGACCATCCAGCCGAAGATCATCCAGGCGCAGATGCGGGCAGCCTCGTCGAGTACCTCCTCATCCATGGCCCGCCGCCAAGCCATGCAGCACAGCATGGTGGTTCCGGCGACGCATCCGAACGACATGAACGCGGCCGCACCGAGATATAACAACGGCAGGAAGGGCGTCTGCCACAGGGGGTGAACACGCGGACCGGCCAGCAGCATCAGCGCGCCCAGAGAAGACTGGTGCATCGCCGGCAGCAGGTATGCCAACGCGATAATGAGCGGGAAGAGTTTATGCAGTCCGCGTTCGAACTTTTCCACTGGCGGCCGCAAGCGAACGTTGACGTACCACAGTCTCTCCAGAAGTGGAGGAATGTTCTCGATCAGGAGCGGAATCGTCGCGTAGATCGACATACAGATTGCGACTTCCGCCATGGGCGAGTGCAGGTTCCATCGCCAGGG
>JASHTD010000301.1 GCA_030040725.1 Candidatus Sulfotelmatobacter sp.
TTTCCGGCAAAGATGCCTCCGGGCAAAAAGTCAGCGGAGAGCGAACGGCGCCAAACAAGCAATCGCTCAGTCAACAACTGCGCCGCGAACGGATCACTCCGGGCGCCATCCGCGAAAAGGGAAAGGAATTTGCGCTTCCGACCTTCGGCTCCGGCAAGGTGAAGGTCAAGGACATTGCGATTTTCTTCCGGCAGTTCTCCGTCATGATCGATGCCGGATTGCCGCTGGTTCAGTGTCTTGAGATCCTCGCGGCGAACCAGGAAAGTCAGGCGTTTCAGAAGACCCTGACCGGCGTCCGCACCACGGTGGAAGGCGGCGCGACCCTGGCCAATGCCATGCGGCAATATCCCGTGGTTTTTGACGACCTCACGACCAACATGATCGAGGCCGGCGAAACCGGCGGTATTCTCGACGTCATTCTGCAGCGCTTGGCGACTTACGTAGAAAAAGCGGTCCGTTTGAAATCGGCCGTCAAATCCGCGTTGATTTACCCAATTGCGGTAGTAACGATTGCCGTGCTCATTGTCGCCGCCCTGCTGAAATGGGTAGTGCCGATCTTCTCCAACCTTTTTGCGGGACTAGGGGTGGCACTTCCGCTCCCAACCCGGATTGTGATCGGAATGAGCGGCTTCGTGCAATCGTTCTGGTGGCTTGTCCTCGCTGTCTGCGGCGGACTGGTTTTTGGTTTGAAGCAGATCCGCAAAACGCAGTCGGGCCGTTACTACTTCGATAAGACCTTACTCAAAATACCGGTCATCGGCTCGCTGTTGCGGAAGATTGCCGTCGGCCGCTTTACTCGTACCCTGGGCACCTTGATCACTTCCGGCGTTCCGATTCTCGAAGGCCTGTCGATTACAGCAAAGACTTCCGGCAACGCCGTGCTGGAAGAAGCGCTGATGAAGGTTCGCAAGGCCATCGAAGAAGGGCGGACCATTGTTGACCCGTTGAAGGAGTGCGGAGTATTCCCGAACATGGTGACGCAAATGATCGGCGTGGGTGAAGCTACCGGCGCCATGGACAGCATGCTGCAAAAAATTGCCGACTTCTACGAAGAAGAAGTCGATGCGGCAACCCGGGACATGCTCGCCATGTTGGAGCCCCTCATCATTGGCATGTTGGGCATAACCATCGGCGGAATCGTCATTTCTCTCTATATGCCGCTGTTCGCCATGATCGCGAAATTGGCCGGCTAAGCAACGTTCACTGAAGGCGGCGCAAACTTGCCTCGCCTTCTCGACCCTCGGCGCCGCGGGCTTCTCAGCGGTCGCTCGCGGTCAGAAATTCTTTTCAAGGGTAGCGGAACCCGGATGCAGGCAACATTCGACGAGCGCAATTGGCTGGCCTGGCTGGTCAAAGTCAGGATCCTGATCCTTACTTTTCTGCTCGGGATTGAACTGACGATCGCGCGGCTGACTCCGACCCGCGTCCCTCTGCGCCTGTTTCTCAGCACGATGCTGTTCTGGTTTACCGTCTCCCTGTTTTACGTCCTGCTGCTCTCCTTCTGGCGGGAGTATCGCCTGCAGGCTTCATTGCAAGTGCTGACCGACTTGGTAATGGTGAGCCTGGTGGTGCATGAGACGGGCGGCTGGGACAGTTCGCTGAATGTTCTTTATCCCCTCGTCATTATCGTCGCTGGCATCCTGCTGCCCCGTGTTTGGGCACATCTGATCGCGGCGCTCGCCTTCATTCTGTATGGCACGACCCTTGAGCTTGCCTACTACGGAGTAGTGCGTTCGTATGGAACGACCCATCCCCAACTGAAGGCCTTGCAAGGGCTGATCTTTGTGCATTTGTCGGCATTTCTTGCCGTGGCATACCTTACCGGCGTGCTGGCTGCGAAGCTGCGGCAGGTGGGCGTCCAACTGAAGAATGCAAGCGGAGCCCTGGAAGATCTGCAAATCCTGCACGAGAACATCATTCAGTCCATCAGCAGCGGGTTGATTACTACCGGCCTCGATGGACGCATTACGCTGGTCAACAGCGCCGCGCAGAAGCTTCTGGAGCGCACGCCTGCGGATTTGCTCGGCAAGCCAGTCAGTGCATTCTTTCTTGACCCGCTGCCCAACGGCGAGTCGCGGACTCATGCCGAGATTCGTTTTGACATCCCGGGCACATTTCGCAAAACGGTTCGCATCAGAGTGGCAGCCTTGAACGTTTCGGATGGCGGCTCATCCGGGTATCTGTACGCTCTCGATGACTTAACCGAGATTCGCCGGCTGGAGCGCGAAGTCCGCATGCAAGACCGCTTGGCTGCCGTGGGGCGGCTGGCTGCGGCCATAGCCCATGAAATTCGCAATCCACTGACTTCGATTGCCGGCTCGGTGAGCATGCTTTCCGCCATACCGGAGATGAGCGAAGAGCATCGCCATCTGCTCGAAATCGTCACTCGCGAGTCCCAGCGCTTGAACGGCATCATTACCGACTTTCTGGCCTACTCCCGCGGCAAACAATATCGCTTTGACAAAGTTGACTTGGTGCTTTTGCTGCAAGACACGCTCACGCTGGTGCGGCACCGCATGACGGCTGAGAACACGCGAATCACGGTCGACAGCCGCATTGCCGTCAAAGAAGCGTGGGTGCTCGCCGATGGCGACAAGATCAAACAGGTTTTCTGGAATTTTTCGGAAAACGCCGTGCGTGCCATGAAAGACGGCGGAACTCTCACCGCATCCATCGAGCCCTTGGGCGACGATTGGCAAGTCAGTTTCGCCGACACCGGAACTGGAATGACGCCCCAACAGACAGAAAAGATTTTCGAGCCATTTCAATCCAATTTCGAAGGCGGCACCGGCCTCGGATTAGCGGTTGTGTATCAGATTGTGCAGGCGCACGAAGGCAAAGTCTGGGCGCGTTCCAAGCCGGGCAAGGGAACCACTTTCATTTTGCGGCTGCGCCGCTTTGATGCCGAGCGCGCCAGTTCTACGACTCCCGAGCCAGAGAGCCAGGGTATGGCAGAGATCCTCGAGCCTGCACGACGCGTGTCTTCCTCCGCAGTCGCCGCTCCGCTTGCGAAAGCCGCCGCAGAAGGGAGGGTGCATGGCTAATATCCTCGTTTGCGACGACGAGCGCTCGATCTGCGAAATGCTCGATATCGCCCTGCGTCGCGAAGGTCATCGCGTCGAAACCGTGCAATCCGGCCAGGCGGCAAAAAACAAGATCGATGGCGCGCTTTACGACCTGATTATCACTGACATCAAAATGCCGAATATCGATGGCGTTGAAGTGCTGCGCCATGCGCACCGGGTTTCGCCCGATTCGCCGGTCATCCTGATCACGGCGGTCGACGATTACGAAGCTGCCGTCGAAGCGGTGAAAGCGGGTGGCGCGTCGGATTACATCCGCAAAACTCCGGG
>JASHTD010000025.1 GCA_030040725.1 Candidatus Sulfotelmatobacter sp.
TATTCCACATACTGCAAGCGGTCTTCGCCGGCGCGATTGGTTGACGTGGCGATCGCTTCAGCAACGTGCGTGTGCGAAGCCAGACCGAATTTGTCGAAGGTGGCGAAGAAGTGATCGTGGCCGGACTCGTTACCGGGGTTCCAGTCTCGCATCGACCAGGCATCGATCATGCCGTTGTAGAGCACTTGATCTCCGTAAGCACAGCGGGCTGCGGGTTTGTTGGTGAAGCTGGCGCAGGAATCGTCGCAAGGCGGAGCGAGCAGGCGCGAAGAAGTGCGATCGACACAGAGGCCGCCGTCGGCGGCGAAGTTGATGAGATCTTCGGCATAGATAGCGCCATCGAGGTGATTGTGCAGGTCGCCCCCTTTGGGCATATCGCGCAGAAAGGCCAGCAGCAACGGAGGTTGCTTGCGAACAGAGTCGAAGGAGCGAGCGGTGCGCTGCTCGGCATTCTGCGCGGCGGCGAGCGAAGCGAACAGGAGAAAAAACAGGCAATGGCGCAGCCGGCGTGCGATGAATGGCACGAACCATCCTCCAGAGAGATTCTCTAGGATACAGAAAAGGAATTGTAATTGGTGGATGGGGTTCGGCGAAGAGGGTTGGACCCTGGGTGGACTTTTCAATCGGAGGTCTTACTGAGGGTCCTTAGCTCGAAGCGGGCGAGGGTCCGACGGGTTTCGTGTGCGTGGGGTTGCAGATGTGAGATCCCTCGCTCCGCCTGGAGAAAACGGCTGCGCTCGGGATGACGCCGGCCAGAATTGAGCTTACTTCCGACCGCGCCATTGCTTTTCTTCGCACTCGACACAGAGCTGGCGTCCCGGCGATATAGGAAAGCCACACGCCTGGCATTTGCGCAGATTTCTCAAGGTCGCTGGGATTACCGCGGAAGAAGGAAGTGCATCGGAAGGAGAGCTGGTGCGCGAGTTTGCCGCGGCTGACCAGAAAAGCGGCTTCTTGGTTTGCGTGGCTGCTTTTTCTGCGGCGGGCTGCGATAGCTTTTGCGACTCCGTCTCAGTGACAACGCTAGGCGACGATAGCGGGCGGGTGTCCCGAACTGCGACGATCGCATCCGGGACGACGCGCTTCGCAGCACGAGTGGGATGAATGTAAGTATGCGTCGGCGGATAGTTTTCCGCGCGGACTTGATCTTGCTGCGGTAACGATTGCGCCGCAAGTGAGAACTTGATCGCGAGCTCGACCATGGCACTTAAACGCTGCAGCGCTGAGATATCGCCTTCGTCAAAGGCGTACGACCTGCCGGAAAAAAGCTCGAAAACTCCGATCGCTTTACCTTCGCTGAGAACGGGCATCACCAGGACGGAGGCGATGCCGAGCTGGGCGCAAGTCTGCGCATTGACGCGAGCGTCATTCCTGGCATCATCGCAGCGCTGCAACTGGCGGGTGCGAATGCTTTCGCCCGAGAGTCCATGCTCCGTCGAAAGAAATGCCCCGAGCTCAGGCGCGATGGAACCAACGCTGGCGCGGCACTCCAGGTCCTGCTGTTCCGCACGGCGCAAAGCGATGGCCGTGCCCCCGGCGCCGGTGATGTACTGGGCGCGATCGGCCAATAGCTGCAGAGCGGCATCGAGATCGAGAGAGGCCAGTTCGGCGACGGACTGACTGACGTCGTGTTGCGTGCCGCGGGGCCGGGTTTCAGAAGGAGCGGAGACGGTCGGGTTCATACTCGGAGCTTACACCCGCCGGCGCACGGCGCTGTTGGCCAGCTGGTTGGCTTCGGCGTTGTTCTCGCGGGGAACGTGCGAGATGGAGAAGATGAGGGCGCGGGCCAGCTTGCGGCACGTCCAATGAAGAGAGTAGAGACGCGAGCTGCGGCAGAAGTATTCGCCGCGCATCTGGCGAACGACCACCTGAGAATCCGAATAGACGTGCAGGGCTTTGGCTTTCAGGGAAACGGCGAGCTGAAGAGCTTCGAGAAGCGCCATGTACTCGGCGACATTATTATCCTGGTGGCCGATCCATTTAGCGATGCGGATGGGGCCGGTTTCGCAACCATCGATGACTACCCCAATGCCGGATGGACCGGGATTCCCCAGAGAGCCACCGTCCACATAGGCCACAAGTTCTGACATCAATGCTTCTCTTTACGGCTTGTCAACTGCCTAACTCCAATGCTTGCTTCCCTTTGCGTCAATGCGGACTCGCTTCCAAGGGCTTTTGTTTCGGGCTGGCTCAGGAGCAAGCGGCTCACATGTGCTAGGAGCAAGATGCGCTCATAATTCTGTGCCGTCAAGACGATTTTGTGGTTCGGCGCGAGATTTAATCCACAAGTATGGTTGTGCATTCCGCTGTGAAAATCAGGACTGAAACCGGAATGAATTTTTGTAAGTTGCGAATTGAGAATAGTTTGCGTTAGCAGTTATGCACAGCTTGGACCATCTCCATTGCACCAATAGTTTGCGTTGACTTTTGACGTTACTTTGGTAAGGTTGTTTGCGTCGACGGTCGAAAGGGTAAGCGAATTAAAAACTTGCTGACCCGATGTAGGCTGGGTGATCAGCCAAGCGGGGCAACCTGCAGGGCAGCCAAACCTGAAAAAACCGACTGATTCTGCGAGGAGCAGTTGGGGTTTGGGACTGTGAAAACAGTGATCGCATCAAGGGGCTGTGACGGTACATGCGTCCACGCTGTTGGCTCCCTCGCAGGAGTTGGCGGCTAGAGCATAACCAAAGTCACGGCCCTTTCAATTTTTCCCCATCTTCTTTCACATTCCTATTCAGTTGGACGATCTCCCACCCAGACTAGCGAAGAATCAGCACCACAGCGAACGCAGCCAGAATAAGTTTTGCCAGCCAGCCGAAGGCGAACGATGCCGCGATTGGGGCGCTGACTTTCATCCACAAGGTGTTCACTATCGTTGATGGCACTGGTCCAATGAGCCAGACAGCTAGGGCCAGTTTGAATGTCCCGCGGTATGAATAAAGGTGCAAGCCGCTGCAAACGAGGACAAAGACGCCACAGGTGAGAAACGGCAACACACTCGACCAGAGGATCGCCTTGTTCTCTCCCGTGCCTGCCGGGTACCGCCAGATCTCCGGATTGCGATCGTAGCGTTTGTAAAGCCAGTCGCCCATGAACAGCCAGTCGGTGAGGGACGAGAGAACACCACTCGCCAATATCGCCAGCACGATGCGGCTCCAGGACATGTTGCGCGCACTGTAACACATCCAAGGGTTCGCGGAACAACGCGCAGTTTGTGCAGCGGAAAACCGTGTCTGGCTGGTATGCTCTCTGCGATCGACATCAGCGTAAGGAGAATCGATGCGACGCTTCGTGCTTGTGGTGTTGGCGGCGTGCGCCACGCTGCCCGCATTTTGTCAGTCTGCCCAGCCCGCAGCCAGTGGTCATTATCTTTTCGCCTGGACCGGAGATGCAGCAAAGAAGGGCGACGATTTTCTTGCCGTGATCGACGCCGACCCGGCTTCGCCATCGTACGGACATCTGATGACCACGCTGGTCACCGATCAGCAAACCGAACAGGTGCATCACACGGAATACGTCATGCCCGTGAGCGGGATGTTGTTCGCCAACGATCACAAGGCGGGACGCACTTTTATTTTCGATCTGCGAGATCCGCTGCATCCGAAGATTGCCGGCTCGTTTACCGACATGGCCGGATACATGCACCCACATTCCTATCTGCGGCTGCCGAATGGGCACGTGCTGGCCAGCTTTCAACACTCGCATGACAGTATGGACCCGGAGTCGCTCGGCAGAAGCGGCGGCCTGGTGGAAATTGACGACACGGGCAAAGTGATTCGCTCGGCCAGCGCGGCCGATCCGGCGTTTCCTGACGCGCTGCTCACGCCCTACAGCCTGGTTGTGATTCCCGAGCTCGATCGCGTCGTCTCG
>JASHTD010000322.1 GCA_030040725.1 Candidatus Sulfotelmatobacter sp.
CGCTGCAGGTGGCGCCGGAAGACTGCACGGGTTGCGGAATCTGCGTAGAGATTTGCCCGGTGAAGAACAAAGCTGAAACGCGCCTGAAAGCGATCAACATGGTGCCTCAGGCTCCACTGCGCGCGCCGGAGCGGGACAACTGGGATTTCTTTCTCAAGATTCCGGAACTCGACCGGCGAAACATCAAAGTCACCAATATCCGGCAACAGCAGGTTCAGGAGCCATTGTTCGAGTTTTCGGGGGCCTGCTCGGGCTGCGGCGAAACGCCGTATCTCAAGCTGATGTCGCAGTTATTCGGCGATCGCGCCATCGTCGCGAATGCAACCGGGTGTTCATCGATCTATGGCGGAAACCTTCCCACTACGCCCTGGGCAAAGAATGCCCAAGGCCGAGGGCCGGCGTGGTCAAATTCATTATTCGAGGACAATGCGGAATTCGGGCTGGGCTTCCGGTTGTCCATCGACAAGCAGACCGAGTTCGCGCGCGAGCTAGTGAATGCCCTGGTGGGAGTGATCGGCGAAGAGCTGGCCACAGCGATCCTCAGTGCTCCGCAAAAAGATGAGGCGGATATTCACGAGCAGCGGCAACGAGTCGATCTGCTGAAAGAGAAGCTGCACGCCGTCGACATGCCAGAAGCAAAGCAACTTCTGTCGCTCGCTGATCTGCTGGTAAAGAAGAGTATCTGGATCGTGGGCGGCGATGGATGGGCTTACGACATCGGCTACGGCGGCCTCGATCACGTGCTGGCCAGCGGACGCAACGTAAACATCCTGGTGCTCGATACAGAGGTTTATTCGAACACCGGCGGGCAAGCGTCGAAAGCGACTCCGCGGGCGGCGGTCGCGAAATTCGCGGCGGGCGGGAAACCGGGAGCGAAGAAGGATCTGGGGCTGATCGCCATGAGCTACGGCAACGTCTACGTGGCCAGCGTCGCAATGGGAGCGAAAGACGAGCACACGCTGAAAGCGTTTCTCGAAGCCGAAGCTTACGACGGGCCAAGCTTGATCATCGCTTACTCGCACTGCATTGCGCATGGCATCAACATGACGACGGGAATGTCGGATCAGAAAATGGCCGTGGAATCGGGCGAATGGCTGCTCTACCGCTACCACCCCGAGCGCGCGGCGGCGGGGGAGAATCCGTTGATTCTGGATTCGCGGACGCCGACGAAAAAAGTGCAGGACTTCATGAATATGGAAACGCGGTTCAAGATGCTGACCAAGAGCAACCCAGAGGAAGCGAAGCGGCTCTGGCAGCAAGCCCAGCTCGACGCGGAAGCGCGCTATCGCCTCTACGAGTACATGGCGCAGCGGGGAACCGGGAAGGAATTGGCGAAGACGGATTGAGTCACGACACTCGGAAAAACCGGAGCGGGCATCGGCCGCGGCTGAAACCTTCGGTGCTGCGGCAGGAAGCTCATGAGAAATGAGGAGACCCTATGATTGACCTCACCACAACATACCTTGGAATGAAGCTGCGGACACCGCTGGTGGCTTCGGCATCACCGTTGTCGCAAGAAATCGACGGCATCCGCCGACTGGAAGATGCCGGGGCTTCTGCCGTGGTGCTCTATTCGCTATTCGAAGAGCAGTTGCGGCAGGAGGCGGCAGAACTGGAGCATCGGCTCGACGCGGGAACGCATAGCTTTGCCGAGGCGATAACGTATTTGCCACAAGCCGATGAATTCCGACTGGGGCCGGAAGGATACTTAAAGCATATCGAGCGGGTGAAGAAAGCGATAACGATCCCTATTATCGCCAGCCTGAATGGCTCGTCGGTTGGCGGCTGGACCCGTTACGCCAAGCAGATCGAAGACGTCGGCGCCGATGCATTGGAATGCAATATTTATTTCCTTGCGACCGATCCGAAAGTCTCTTCCAGCGAGATTGAGCAGAGATATCTCGATATTGTTGCGGCGGTAAAGTCTGTGGTCAGCATTCCGGTCGCAGTGAAGATCAGTCCGTTCTTCAGCAACATGGCCAACATGGCAAAACGCTTCGACGAAACGGGAGTGAACGGGTTGGTGCTGTTCAATCGCTTTTACCAGCCTGACGTCAATATCGAGGAACTGGAAATCGAGCCGAATGTTCTGCTGAGCACCCCGCAGGCCCTACGGCTTCCACTGACCTGGATTGGCATTCTGCACGGTCGCATCCGCGCCAGCCTGGCGGCGACCAGCGGCGTGCACCAGCACGAGGATGTGATCAAACTGCTGATGGTGGGAGCCGATGTGACCATGCTCTGCTCCACATTGTTGCGCAACGGGATCGGGCACATCCGGCAGATCGAACGTGGATTAGTCCATTGGATGCAGGAGCACGAGTACGCCTCGGTTCAGCAAATGAAGGGCAGCATGAGCCAGATTCGCTGCGCCGATCCGGGAGCCTTCGAGCGGGCGCAGTACATGAAAGCAGTGAAGAGCGCACAGCACCTGAAAGTCACCGGACGCGAAGCCTGGGCGATTCTCTCCGGCCAATAGAGCTGGCGCTTTGCGGGCGCGCCGGGCGTGAGCAGCGGTAGCGCCGGCGAATCACACGAGACTCAGAGGGATGGGATACCCCAGCAGGAATGGCCGCTCCGGACATTTCTTCCCGCGCGGCTCTGTCCGCACGGCGCGAGAAGAATTATCCGAAACATCTCTGCCAAGAAGCCTCTCAAAGGACCAGCTGGCAACCGTCTACTTTTCCTGCAGGGACTCGATGTACTTGGTCAGATTATTGATCCGTTGCTGGACCTCGCCTTCGTGCCCCTGGCTCAGATCGCGGAACAATTTGCCCCACACCGGCATATCCTTGGTGCCATGCGCGACAACATTAGCGTCGCCGCGGATCGCTGCAGAAATCTTCAAGCTGGGAAACTTTCCTCCGTTGTCCTTGCTCAAGGCAGCGAGATCAGTGGGAGGAACTTTCAAGGCGCCAGCCGCAGGGCCATTGCCTTTGCCATCGGTTCCGTGACAAACGGCGCAGTAGGAAACGTACATTTCCTTGCCCGATGCGGCGGAGGTAACTTTAACGGGTACGTGCTTGACGGTTGTGCCCGATTTATCCTGCGACTGATCTTGGGCGGCGGCGAGCGCGAGAAGCAGAGACAACGCGACAATAATCCAGCCTACTTTCTTGATGAACATCGCATTCTCCTTTTCAACCCTACACTTGTAGCGCAAAGCGATACTGCGTGCTGTGACCGCAATCACGAAGTGATGTATTTTACAACACCGGGTAAGGCACAACTACCAGCGCCTCCGGACTATGGGCGTGCGCAATCTGGTTCTTAGCAAACATGTGTTCCCACTCACCGAGAAAAGTGATGTTGATCACATCACGTCGTCCGGCAGGAAAGCATAATGGCTCTCGACGTATGGGAGCGCGAAAACGCTCTCGAGTGGGGGGCCTGTGGCAAAAGGGCGGGTTTCGATCGTCGTCGAACGCTGCAAGTCTTGCGGCTTCTGCATTGAGTTCTGTCCCACCCATGTGCTCGAGTTTTCTTCCGCGTTCAACGCGAAGGGATATCATGTGCCGCACGTCGTGCATCCGGAAAAATGCAGCGGATGCGATCTGTGCGGGATGTATTGCCCGGACTTCGCGATTTATGGCTCTCGGAACAATAAGGGTGGTGACCAATGAAAGCGGACCCTCGCGGAGTTCTAACCGGCGAACATTTCATCGACGGCGATCACGCCTGCTGCGAAGGAGCGTTGGCAGCGGGAGCGCGGTTTGCGGCGGGGTATCCGATTACCCCATCGACGGAAGTGGTCGAGCGCTTTGCGGCACGCGTGCCGACCGTGGGCGGAACCTTCATCCAGATGGAAGACGAGCTGGCCGCCTCGATTACGCTGCAGGGCGCGGTTTGGGGCGGGGCGAAGGCGTTCACCGTGACTTCCGGTCCGGGCTTTTCGCTGATGATGGAACATATCGGCTATGCCGCGATGACAGAAACACCGTGCGTCTTTGTTGACGTGCAACGCGGCGGGCCCTCGACCGGGTTGCCGACGCTGCCTGCGCAAGCC
>JASHTD010000026.1 GCA_030040725.1 Candidatus Sulfotelmatobacter sp.
TTTGCAGAGCAACGCCTATGCTCTCCCTACCCAAACCCGCTCAGCGCCTGCCTGAGAGTGAACAATCGAGACGCTATGACTGCGCAGCAACTATCCCTGCAATATTTCCTCTTCTCATTCGTCTACATCCGTGAGTGGGTGAGATAAGCCGTGAGCGCAGCGATAATGGCCAGAACAATCATGGCCGGGAAGACCCAAGCCGTAGACGACCATCGCATTTCCGAAGTCGTCACGGAACAACGCTCCCGGCTGCGCAATTTCATCCGCCGGCGCGTTCCCAACGAGGCCGATGTGGAAGATGTTCTGCAGGACGTCTTCTTCAAACTGGTCGAAGCCAACCGCCTGCTGATGCCGATCGAGCACGTCACCGGCTGGCTGTATCGCGTGGCGCGCAATCGCATCACAGACCTGTTTCGCAGGAAGCAGCCGGATTTGTTCGGCGACGCGGCACTCGAGGCCGGAGACGGCACACTGACGCAGATCGGGGATCTGTTGCCGTCGCCCGATGCTGGGCCGGAAGCGCTCTACGTGCGCAATCTGCTTCTCGACGAACTGGAAGACGCTCTCGACGAACTGCCCGACGAGCAGCGCGAGGTCTTCATCGCTCATGAACTTGAAGGACGCGCCTTCAAAGAGATGTCGGCGGAAAACGGAGTCAACGTCAACACCCTGCTCGCGCGCAAGCGCTATGCGGTGCTGCATCTGCGGGAAAGATTGCAGAATATCTACGAAGCCTTTGCGCAGTTCGCGGCAAGAGATAAACGGGAAAACCAAGCGAGGAAGCACTTATGAAGAAAAGAATGATTTGGATGGTTCCTCTGGCAATTCTGGCGATGGCGGCTTTCGCTGCCCTCGGGGGCGAGGTGGTGAAGCTACTCTGGAACTGGCTGCTGCCGCCACTATTCGGCTGGCGCCTGATCACGTTCTGGCAGGCTGTGGGACTTCTGGCTCTTTGCCGAATTCTGTTCGGACGCTGGGGCGGTCGCGGTTTTCCCCGCTACGGTTTTCGCGGGCGGATGCGCGAGCGCTGGGAGAAAATGACTCCTGAAGAACGCGAAAAACTCCGCGAGCGATGGGGCGGCCGCTGCGGCGGTTTTGGGTCGTCGGCCGAAGCCAAGCCGACGGTATGAGCTTGTACTGGGGTGCCCCACGTCTCGCTTTTTTTTTGCGAGACGTGGGACTGCAAAAACTACTTCTTCAAAAACTTCCCCTCCTGCAACTCCTCAAACGCCTGCCGCAGTTGCTCCTGCGTATTCATTACAATCGGGCCATACCACGCCACCGGCTCCTCCAGCGGCTTTCCTGAGACCAGCAAGAACCGGATCCCATCATCTCCGGCCTGCACTGTCACCTCATCGCCGCGGTCAAACAAAATCAACGACCGGTTATCTGCATCCACCGGAGGCGCTGTATCCAGCCACTTCACCGCCTCCGTCGGCACAGCCAGCGGCCCGCTCGCATTGCAAAACTTCCCGCTCCCGCCAAACACATAGGCAAACGCGTGTCGCGTCGTCTCCACCGGCAACGACTTTCTTTTTCCCGGCGCGACCGACACATCCAGATAAATCGGATCGGCCGCGATCCCATCGACCGGCCCTTTCTTTCCCCAGAAACTTCCGCATACTACGCGCACATGCGTGCCGTCATCGTCTTTAATTTCGGGAATATCCCGCGACGTCACTTCCTGATAGCGCGGCGCAGTCATCTTCAGCGCCGCCGGCAGGTTCGCCCACAACTGAAATCCATGCATGCGTCCCGCTGGATCGCCCTTCGGCATCTCCTGATGGATAATCCCGCTCCCCGCCGTCATCCATTGCACGTCGCCGGCAGCAATCGCCCCGCGGTTGCCCATGCTGTCGCCGTGCTCGACCGTTCCCGCCAGCACGTACGTGATGGTTTCAATCCCGCGATGCGGATGCCAGGGAAAGCCGGCCAGGTAATCCTCCGGCACATCGTTGCGGAAATCATCGAGCAAAAGAAAAGGATCGGTTTCTTTCGTATTTCCAAATCCAAACGCCCGCCGCAAATGCACCCCCGCGCCTTCAAGCGTAGGTTTCGATTTAATCAGCCGCTTCACCGGTCGTATCGACATGAGAGCCTCTCTCTGCCAAAGCTGTTTTTGAAAACTGTTTGATGAGGAAGCCGAGCGTGTGGATTCGCAACCCAAGATGTTGACCGCCGACGACTGAGTTGCAGCCTGCCATCCGCTCAAAAGACCTCGCGGGAGTCTACGACGCGTCCCGGCACTCAGGAACGCGATCTCAAGACAACGCCCTGTCATTCTGAGCGAGCGCGAGCAAATGCGAGCGCGAGTCGAAGAATCCCTACTTCAAAGTCGACCGGACGCAAGCGAACACACCACTACGAAGGATTTTTTCAAGGAGGAAATCCACAAAGCGCAAAAAGCGGCGTTCAATTCACGACTCGAAGCGCAACGCGAGCGCTAGCCACCCGGCCCATCGTTCGAGACATAAGCCTCCAGCGATTCCAGTTCGCGGCGCAGATCGTCGACGCGCCACTCCAGCAAATTGCGAATCGAGAGGATGCCCAGCAGTTTGCCATTGTCGTCGGCGACCGGCAGATGGCGGAAATGGCTCTCCAGCATGGTCGTCAGCGCTTCGCCGGCGCCGGTGCGCTGCGTGGCCATTTCGACCGGCGTAGTCATCAGTTCCCGCACGGACGCGGTATGCGGGTCCGTGCGGGTTAACGACATCTTGCGCAGCACATCGCGCTCGGTAAAGATGCCGGCCACGCGAAACTCCGAGTCGACCACGGCCACGGCGCCTACGTGATGATCGAGCATTTTGTTGATCGCGTCGGCCACGGTAGCGTCCAGCGGCACGGCGGCAATTTCCCGGTCACAAAGCTCCAGCAGGCTCATACGCGTCTCCTTCAGGTCCCCGGTGACTTACTTGAGCGAACACCC
>JASHTD010000027.1 GCA_030040725.1 Candidatus Sulfotelmatobacter sp.
CCGAAAAGCTAGTGGCTGTGTCGGGGCGGAGTGTGGCAGGTGGACGTGAAAAACAGAGAAAATGATCCGCAAATGATGCTGGTACCGATGGTCATCGAGCAGACCGGGCGAGGCGAACGCGCCTACGACATTTATTCCCGGCTGCTTCGCGACAACATTATTTTTATCGGCACGCCGATTGACGACAACATCGCCAATCTGGTGATTGCGCAGATGTTGTTTCTGGCGCAAGAGGATCCGGAGAAAGACATCCAGCTTTACATTAACTCTCCCGGGGGCTCGATCACGGCCGGCATGGCGATCTATGACACCATGCAATATGTGAAGAATGACGTGATGACGCTTTGCGTGGGGCAAGCGGCGTCGATGGCAGCGTTGCTGCTATCGGCGGGCGAGGCGAAGAAGCGGCTAGCGCTGCCCAATTCGCGCATTCTGATCCACCAGCCGTCCATGGGCGGGCTATCAGGGCAGGCCACGGACATCGATATCCATGCCCGGGAAATCCTCCGAATGCGGGAAATCACTAACCAGTTACTATCGAAACATAGCGGACAGAAACTGGATAAGGTAGAAAAGGATGTGGAGCGCGACTTCATTATGAACGCGCAGCAGGCGAAGGAGTACGGAATCATAGACGATATCATCTATAAGACCGTAAAAGCTGTAGGATAGGCCTTCGCGCAGGAAGGATGCGAGCCCAACGCGCGGGTATTGCGTCGCAAAGAACGCGACGCGTCGCGCGGCTCGCCCAGATTCCTCGCTGCGCAAAGAGCACTTGCCCGGAATAACAGATAGATAAGGAGTAGAGCTGAGTGAAAACCAAGTCACCGGACGAGATTTTGCGTTGTTCGTTCTGCCATAAATCGCAGGATGCTGTAGCCAAGCTGATCTCGTCGCCCAGTGACTACCCCCGAGCCTACATCTGCGACGAGTGCGTCGCGGTATGCAATTCCATCCTGGAAGATGACCGCACCGCCACTCCGCAAACCGCGCCTCCCAATCAACTGCCCAAGCCGCAGGAGGTGAAAACCTTCCTGGATGAGTACGTCATTGGGCAGGAGCAGACCAAGAAGAAGCTGGCAGTAGCGGTTTACAACCACTACAAGCGGATCTTCATGAACCGGCAGAAGACCAGCGATGGGATCGAGCTGAGCAAGTCAAACATCATGCTCATCGGCCCGACGGGCACAGGCAAAACACTTCTGGCGCAGACGCTGGCGCGCATGCTCGATGTTCCCTTTGCGATTGTCGACGCCACCACGCTGACCGAGGCAGGATATGTGGGCGAGGATGTCGAGAATATTATTCTGAAACTGCTGCAAGCCGCAGAAGGCGATGTGAGCCGCGCCCAGACCGGCATCATCTACATCGACGAGATCGACAAGATCGGCCGCAAGGACGAGAATCCATCGATCACTCGCGATGTTTCCGGCGAAGGCGTGCAACAGGCGCTGCTGAAGATTCTGGAAGGCACGATCGCGAATGTGCCGCCGCAGGGCGGACGGAAACATCCGCACCAGGAATTTACCCCGGTCGACACCACGAACATTCTGTTTATTTGCGGCGGCGCGTTCGTGGGACTGGAGAAGATTATTGGCCGCCGGATCGGGAAAAAATCGCTTGGCTTCCGCAGCGGTGAAGAAGCGGAAAAAGAAGAGATTGTTGCCTCGCGCAAGCGCAATTTCGAACTGCTCAGCGAAATTCAGCCGGAAGACCTGATCAAGTTCGGGCTGATCCCGGAGTTCGTCGGACGCCTGCCGGTGGTCGGCATGCTGGAAGATCTCGACGAAAACGCGCTGATCGAGATTCTTACTCGCCCCAAGAATGCGATCGTAAAGCAGTACCAGCGGCTTTTCGAATTCGAGAATGTGCGGCTGAAGTTCAGCGATGACGCGCTGCGAGCGGTGGCGCGGCAGGCGATGGCGCGCAAAGTCGGCGCCCGCGGCCTGCGCATGATTCTGGAAGAATTGATGCTCGATTTGATGTTCCACCTGCCCAGCCAGAAGAAGCTGAAAGAATTCGAAGTGACGCGGGAAATGGTGGAAAAACGCAGTGCTTCAATGGCCGCGCTGGAGAAGGCCGGGTAGTAAGATAGTAGGTTGAACGGCAAGCGGCTGTGTGCCGCGATCGTCATTCCGCACGAGATGGTTGAGATCGAGACCAGGGAGATCGAGTGACCACATCCAAGGAAAAATTCGAAACTAAAAAGCTGCCGATGATGCCCATCCGCGACGTGGTCATCTTTCCTTTCATGATGACTCCGTTTGTGGTGGGCCGGGAGTCGAGTGTGCGCGCCCTGGAAGAGGCTCTGGCGGCAGACAAAAAGATTTTTCTGGCCACGCAGCACGACGCCTCGATCGACGAACCCAAGGCCAACGAGATTTACCAGGTAGGGACGGTGGTCAATATCGTGCAGAGCCTGAAACTGCCCGACGGCAATATTAAGGTTCTGGTAGAAGGCATTGAGCGCGGCAGGCTGCTGCAGGCGACGGATGCAGATGGTTACATGCAGGCTTCAGTGCGGCTGGCACGGTATCCCACAGAGATGAACCCGCAGATCGAAGCCAGCATGCAGCGGGTGACCACGCTCTTCGAGCAGTATGTAAAACTTTGCCAGGCGCTGAATTACGAGACGATGATTTCGGCTGTGCGGATGGAAGATCCCGCCAAGCTGACCGACATTATCGCTGCGAACTTGCAGCTTTCGATTGAAGAAAAACAGGAGCTGCTGGAAATTTTTGACCCCTCGGAACGACTAAACCGCATTGCCGACGTGCTCGATGTAGAAATCGAAAAGCTGAATGTTGACCGGACCATCCAGTCGCGAGTGAAGCGGCAGATGGAGAAGGCGCAGAAAGAGTATTACCTCAACGAGAAGATCAAAGCCATTCAGAAGGAACTAGGACGCGGCGAGAAGAGCGAGTTCGACGAACTGAAGAAGAAAGTCGAAGCCGCCGGCATGCCGAAAGAAGTGAAAGACAAGGCGCTGCAAGAATTGAAGAAACTGGAAGCCATGCCGCCGATGTCGGCCGAGTCGACGGTTTCCCGTAATTACCTGGATTGGCTGCTGGCGGTGCCGTGGAAGAAACGGTCGAAGGAAATCCGCAACATTTCGCGTGCCGAAAAAGTTCTGAATGAAGATCATTACGGGCTGGAAAAAATCAAAGAGCGGATTCTGGAATTTCTGGCGGTGCGGCAGTTGGTGAAGAATCCGAAGGGATCGATTCTGTGCT
>JASHTD010000323.1 GCA_030040725.1 Candidatus Sulfotelmatobacter sp.
GGCGCAGGTTGATGAACTGCCGCATCGGTTGACTAGCAGCAAGTCCGGCTTGCCGTCGCCATTGACGTCGGCGATTACTACGGATTGCCCATCAAAGCCACCGGTGTCATAAATCGTAGCTGACTGAAAAGTACCATCGCCATTGCCGAGTAACACGGCCACTGTCGAATCTGTTGGACAGCCATTAGGCAACGAAAAACTCGTGGAGCCACAGGCATTGACAACTACTATATCCGGCTTGCCATCTCCGTTGACATCACCAGCCGCTACCGACGAAGCCATGTAACCGCCCGAACTGTAGTTGACCGCCGGCGCAAAGGTGCCATTGCCGTTGTTCAGTAGCACAGCAACGGTGCCGTTACCAGTACAACCGGAATTGAGTCCGCAAGCGTTGACCACAATCAGGTCTGGATAACTATCCCCGTTAACATCCACCGCCGCGACAGCTTCCGCCTGATACCCTCCCGTGCTGTAGGTGACGGCATTCGCGAAACTGAGCTCACTCTGGGGGGATTGCATCGAACGGCGGCGCCCGGAACTTGCCGTCTGGGAACCCGTCGGTAATGAGGGCGCACCAGGGCCTGCGGTTTTAGGTAGGAACCGATTCGGCGCAGCGAGAGAACTGGATTGGCAAAGAGCGCCTGAGGCAAGAAGCAGGATGAGCGCGCAGGCGAAGGAGGCGGACTTCATCAAAGGCTCCAGACTGCAATTCGCGGCGCGGGAAAGGTGGGCTGGGAGTAGATTGCCGGAATCAGCAGCCACCAAAATTATCACCCTCTCGGGCCGAAGGGTCAATGGCACACAAGGCTGCCTAGATGCCAAAGCAACCTTCTACCCGGGTTTTACACTCTGTCAATGACCAAAATTCGGGTGAGCCTGAGGCTTTATTAGCTAACGCTCTGAGGTGAAAAGTGAGCATCGCGACAGCTTCGGGCGGAAGGATGCTGATGCGCAAAATCGCCTTTGTTAGTTTCTTTCTTTTCGTTCTCGCTGCGATCTGTACCGTGCCCCCTGCGCACGCTCAGGTTGCGGTGGGTATTACCGTTGGATTTGCTCCCCCTGCATTGCCCCTTTACGAACAGCCGGTTTGCCCCGCTCCGGATTACATCTGGACACCCGGCTACTGGGCTTGGGATAACGATGTCAACGATTACTACTGGGTACCCGGCACCTGGGTTCTCGCGCCTGAGGTTGGCTTATTGTGGACGCCTCCGTGGTGGGGCTGGAGCGGCGCCGCATTTGCCTTCCATGAGGGTTTCTGGGGCCCGACCGTCGGCTTTTACGGAGGCATCGCTTACGGCTTCGGTTATTTCGGGGTCGGATTCGAGGGCGGATACTGGCAAAGCGGTCACTTCTTCTACAACCAGTCCGTGGTTAATGTGAATGTCACCGAAATCCACAACGTTTACACCAAGACGGTCGTCAACAGCACCACCGTGAGCCATGTCAGCTATAACGGCGGGCAGGGCGGGACCACGGCACGTCCCACAGCGGAGGAAGAAGCAGCCGCGCGGGAGCGGCATGTTCCGCCGACTAATGAACAGGCGCAGCACATCCAGGCGGCGCGCTCAAATCCTGAGTTACGCGCCTCGAATAATCAGGGCAAGCCCCGTATTGCCGCCACATCGAGGCCCGGCGATTTCTCCGGAAGCCACGTAACGGAGGCTAAGTCTGCGGGGGCGCCGTATCACGCACCGGCAGGTCGTCCCGGAGCGGCAGAAGCTGCTCATGGAAACCCTGCAGTCCATGCCGCTGATTTGCCTCACGAACGCACCCCCGCTCCCAACACCGGCGACGCGAAGCTCGACAAGAAATACCAGAAGCAGCAGGACAAGCTATACGCCAAGCAGGAAAAGGAGCGGCAGCAGCTGCAAAAGCAACAGGATCAGGAGCATTTGCAGGCTGACCGCGACAAGGCCGATGCGGCTACGCGCCAGCAAATGGAACAGAAGCACCAACAGCAAACCCAGGAGCTACAGCAACGCCACGTGCAGGAGCAACAGGAGATGCAAGCGCGCCAGACACGGCGGGGTCCAGGATAACAACTGACCCGAAGCTGCTCAGCTTTGGATCAGAAAATTGCCCACTCAAGCCGCCTTTGGGCTTGAGTGGGCAATAAGAACGTCAGGCGCGCGGGACATCCCGCTTATTGCACGTCGCTGACTTTCCCGTTCAAGAACGTTACCTTCAAATCTTTGTAAACGTAGATTTGCTTGCTGCCGAGATTGACGATCTTGTCCGGCTTGCCCAGGGCCGCCTGCACCTGATCCGGCGTCATGCCTTTGTCAATGCTGGCGGGCTCGGGCGCCGGCTGATCCTGCGCCGGTTGCCCGGGCGCAGCGGCCGGCTGTTGGGCGCCCTGATCCGCCGGTTGCTGCTGGTTCCCTTGATCCGCAGCCTGCTGGCCACCCTGATCTCCGCCTTGCTGCGAATCGTCGGTGCTCACGGCGAGCAGTTGTCCAATGGTGTCTTCGACCGAGCCTGCCGTAGCGGAAGCGAGAGTTCCCTTCGGGAATTGAAATACGACGTTCGCTTTGTTGTAAGTGGGAGGATCGGTTTTGTTGCAGGTATCGCATGCGACGATGCCGATGGTCACCGTGTCTTTGCTCGGATTGACCTCAATCTTGGAGGGATAAACTTTGTCGCCCACGGCAAACAAATGCGTCGTCTGCTCTTTGCCGAAGCGCTTCATGCCGAAGCCGATTCCCTTCGACAGCATGTTATTCGGAGAGTGAACGGCTCCGTTTTCATATTTCGTCGACAGAATGCTCTGGTCGGAATACGGCACGCCAAGAATGCCGCCTTTTTGAATCGCGAGCAGCGTGCCTTTGTCGACGACGGAATAGCCGCCGGTGTCTTGTCCCATTTTCACCAGCTTGTACTGGGCAGCGAGTTGCTCGTCCAGGCTGGGAGCTTGCGCGAATAGCGGCGCGGTCAGCGCCATGGCGAACGCGAAAAATGTGACGGGAATGAATTTCTGAATTTTCCGGAACATCGCAAAATCCTCCGCCGAGCCGGGCTTCGAATCGCCCGCCAATTTGCGACTGGAAGTGTAGCAAAACC
>JASHTD010000028.1 GCA_030040725.1 Candidatus Sulfotelmatobacter sp.
TTGCCTACAAAAATGTTTTTCACGCGACCACCTCTGCATTGAGCTGTCGAAGTGCGAGCTCGGCGCGGACTGGCAGGTCGGTGAGGCCCTTCCTGAAAATCAGGACGAAGCTGGCGAACAGTCAAATGCGGGCAGAAGTATAGCAGGTTTGTGTAATTTCGCTGTCAAAAACACTCTGCGTAGATCGGCGGCTTATCGCGCGAGTTCCAGCGCGTGCAAGGTTTCACGGAGAACGCCTGCAGAGTGGCGCAACTTGGCGCTTTCGGAATCATCCAATTCCAGCCGCAGAATCCGCTGAATGCCCCCTCGATCGACTACGGTGGGCAAACTGAAACAGACTTCGCTGATGCCGTAATAGTCGTTGATCAGGCTCGAAACCGACAGCACCGTATTCTGATGACGAAGGATCGATTGCGTGATGCGCAGCAGTCCCGCCGCGACAGCGTAATAAGTGGCTCCTTTGCGCTCGATAATGCGATAAGCCGCGTCCCTGGTTGATTCGAAAATTCTCTCCATCGCTTGCGGATCGTAGGGCAGCCCATTGACGCGGCAGTATTCGGGCAGGCGCATACCGGCAATGTTCGCCAGAGACCATGCCGGAACCTCGCTGTCTCCGTGCTCGCCGATGATGAAAGCATGAACGCTGCGCGCATCCACTCCGAAGTGCTGGCTCAAAAGAAAACGGAAACGGGCGGTGTCCAGAATCGTTCCCGACCCCACTACGCGCGATGCAGGCAGCCCGGAAATCTTCCATGCGGCATAGGTGAGCACATCGACCGGATTGGTTGCCACCAACAAAATACCGTGAGGATTATTCTTTGCAATCAGCGGAACGATCTCATGCCACACACGGGCATTTGCCTGCAGGCACTCCAGCCGGGTCTGGCCGGGTTTTTGCGGAACGCCGGCAGCCAACACCATGACCGCCGCGCCGGCGCAGTCAGCATAATCTCCCGCCCAAATGCGCGTCGGATGCGTGAACGGAACGGTATGATTCAGATCCATTGCCTCGCCTTCCGCTCTGGATTTGTTCACATCGATCAGAACAATCTCCGAGGCGAGGCCGCTCATCAGCAACGCATATGCAAATGTAGAACCGACCGCGCCCGTGCCCACGATTGCGATGCGCACTGGCCGGCCCTCGTTTTCGTCTGGCTCATGGATGGGTGCGTGCATTGGAATTGTCTGTTCGAATTCAATCGCTGCTTAATAACCTACGCGGTGCTCAGAAGCGCGCAGGTTTCCGCTCAGCACTCGTCCACCTTCCAATATCCTTCGCGGTGGTACCCGAGGTGCAGCAGGCGATTTTTGGGGTCGTGCCGCTTGCCGCAGTTCGGGCAGATCAAGTAGCGGCTCCACGCTGTGCCCTGCCGGTCATAGTTCTCCGCAACCGCGAACATCGTACCGCAACTGCAGGGAACCAGGAACATGCGTAGCGCTTCGCGATCGATTGATTCTTCGGATTGGTTAGCGCGCTTCACTTTCTTCTGCAACTTCTTTCGCGCTCTTCTTGCGTTTGTTCGCCTGCAGAATCTTTTTCCGCAATCGGAGGGACTTCGGCGTGATCTCCACAAATTCGTCATCGGCAATAAACTCAATTGCCTGTTCCAGATTCAACTGGCGAAACGGTACCAGGCGAATGGCTTCGTCGGCGGTTGAGGCGCGCATGTTGGTGAGTTTTTTCTCGCGCACGGCATTCACGTCGAGATCATCTTCTTTTGCGTTCTCGCCGATGATCATTCCCTCATAAAGATCGACGCCGGGGCCAACAAAAAGCTCTCCGCGTTCCTGTAATCCCCACAGAGCGTATGCCGTCGAAATGCCGGGCCGGTCGGCGATCAGCGCACCCGTCGGCCGATGCGGAATTTCTCCCTGCCATTCTGTATATCCATCGAATAGCGAATTCATCACGATCGTGCCCCGCGTATCGGTGAGCAACTGGCTCCGCAAGCCGATCAGCCCGCGGCTAGGCACGCGAAACTCAACCCGTACGCGTCCGTATCCATGATTGTGCATGTTCACAACCTCGGCCTTGCGTGACCCGAGTTGTTCCATCACCACGCCGACAAATTCTTCGGGTACGTCGATCGTCAGATGCTCGACCGGTTCCATCAGCTTGCCATCCACCCGCTTGGTCACGATCTCCGGTTTGCCTACCATCAGTTCGTAACCTTCGCGCCGCATCATTTCAATCGTGATCGAGAGTTGCAGTTCGCCGCGCCCGAGCACTTTGAAAGAATCGGTAGTTCCCATTTCCTCGACGCGAAGCGAAACGTTCGTCAGCAATTCTTTCTCCAGCCGCTCGCGCAGGTTTCGCGAAGTCACATACGTTCCTTCGCGTCCGGCAAATGGAGAGGTGTTAACGGTAAACGTCATCGCGATGGTCGGCTCATCAATCACAATCGGCGGCAGAGGTGCGGGATTTTCCACGTTTGTGATGGTTTCGCCAATGGTGATGCCTTCTACGCCGGCGACTGCAACAATATCGCCCAGGGTCGTTTCGGTAATATCCGTCCGCTTCAGCCCAGAAAAGGAAAACAATTTAGTGATCTTGGTTTTGTGCATCGTACGGTCGAGTTTGGCGATCGCAACATCCTCTCCGGTGCGCATGGTTCCGTTGAACACTCGCGCAATAGCCAGACGCCCCAGATAATCGCTGTAATCAAGATTGGCGACCAGAATCTGCAACGGACCGCCAGGGTCCCCGTGTGGCGGCGGAATCGTTTTCAGGATCGCATCGAAGAGCGGCCGCAAATTCTCGCCACCGCCGTTCGTATCCGTTGCCGCCGTTCCTAACTTCGCGTTCGTGTACAAAACCGGGAAATCGAGCTGGTCTTCTTTCGCGTCTAGGTCGATGAACAAGTCGTAAATTTCGTTCAGCACCTCCTGCGCCCGTGCATCCGGACGGTCGATCTTATTGATCACAACGATCGGCGGCAGCTTGGCCTCCAAAGCCTTGCCGAGCACATAGCGAGTCTGTGGCAACGGCCCTTCGCTCGCATCTACCAGCAGCATCACTCCATCGACCATCTTCAGTGCCCGCTCGACTTCGCCGCCAAAATCGCTGTGCCCGGGCGTATCGACAATGTTGATCTTTACGTCGTGATAAAAGATCGCCGTATTCTTGGCGAGAATGGTGATGCCACGCTCGCGCTCCAGTTCGTTCGAGTCCATGACCCGCTCGACGTGGTGTTCGTTGGAGCGGAAAGTGCCGCTTTGTTGCAGCATGGCATCGACCAGCGTGGTTTTGCCGTGGTCGACGTGCGCGATAATGGCGATATTGCGAATAGATGAAGTCAAATTCCTGGTGGCCCTTCGTTTGTATGCGAACGCTCAGCCGAAGACTGTCAGTCGGCTGCTGATACAACTGTACTATGTGGAGAGGATTTTCAGGGGATTACCGCGAGCCTAGGCCGGAGTTTGTAATTAAAGTACCTACTCGACCAAGAAAGACGAAGAGGGCTCGCTGCCGAGTCAGCCCGCAACTGCCTTTTGCGCAGGCATGGGTCTTCCAGCTAATCTTGCCTCCGCCTGTTTCACGGCACGCTGCGCCGCAAGAATTCCTTCGCTGGTGGTCGATACCGGGCCCTCAGAGTCGGTGTTCGCAAAAAATATGCGGTCCATGGGCTCCCGCGTCAGTGGCTGGATATCGGTATACAGCCCCGGTGTCGACATATACATCGGATGTCCGCGCCGATAAATGTGAACTTCGACGGGATCGACATTCGTTTCCGGTAACAGCTTCTGAAAATCGGCCAGCACATTTGCTGCGATTTTGCGGCATCCCGGCTCTGTCAGAAGATACCCGCGGTCGTCTTCCTTCATCGGCGTGTAACACGTAATGATGTTGAACTTCTGCCGGTAACCCGGCTGCTTCCGCACCACCCAATCCGCAACAATGAAGTCGGTAAAAGTATTTCCGCCGGGGCACCAGGTGTCGTAGCCGCCGTTGAAAACCGGCCTGTCGAAGATCAGATTGACCACCGGATACGGTACGTAGCGGATCTGCTTCATAGCGTTGCTTTGCTTTTCCGGCATGCCTTCGACGATGCGCCGCGTAATGAATTTCGGCGTAGCCATGATCACGGCCTTCGCCGCAACTGTTTTCACTTCTCCATTCCGCATGTACGTGACTTGCACTTCCTCTTTCCCGGGAACGACGGCGACAATCGTCGCATCCGTTAGCATGCGGTCTTTGTATTTCGGTTGCAGAATCTCCGCTAGTCTCTTCGTAACCGCTCCCAGTCCTCCCGGCCAGGTATAGCGGTCGTCCCGGCGGCTTTCTCCATCCATCTCCTGCAGTGCGCCGACCCCAATTGCGGCAGCGGTATCTTTGCTGTCTGCACCCCAATTCGAAGGGCCGAAATTATCCCACCACTCCTTTAGCTCGACGGGATATCCCTTCAGCAGGTCGGACAATGGCAAGCTGAAAAGCTCGCGCGCCCGCCGCTGGAGGTCCATTGCCATCGCCTCTTTCTTGAATTTCTTGAACGCATCACGAACCGACGGAGGATACGGCAGTTTGTTGAGACCTTCGCCCCACGTATCCAGTACCAGTTCGCCTCGAATGATGCTCGCGTCTGAATTGTTGACGGGCAGAGGCGTCAAGCCTATCTCCTGCGCGAAGTGAAACGCATATTCATCTCTCACGAGGAATGCCGACCCCGTGCCGTAGGCGCTGCCTTCATATTCCATCTCGTACGCATTGCCGCCCCAGTGCGGTTCTTTTTCGAGCAGGAGAAAATTATGATGTTGAAGGCGGTAAGCCGCCGCCAGTCCACTTACGCCTCCGCCCACAATCACCACATCATGCCGCGCGGAAGCCGGGGGCCGCGCGAACGAGTCGCTGCCCTTGTCGCGCACCTGATGACAAATCTGATTATGTTCCCCATCAACTTCAGCCGCGGGATCATGCGGCGACGCAGGCTGCGCTGACAGCAGTGAGAGGTCGATTGGACATCCTGCCGAAACCGCTCCTGCAACCACAAACTTGATAAAGTCTCTTCGATTTGAACTCATACCATCTGGCCCTCCGCGGCCGCTGTAATCTCAGCGCCGACATCCGCCTGTCCTTCCCTACGCATTCGTAAGCGATACCAAAGCACGATCGCCACCAACGAAAACACAAAGATGATCGCCGAAACTGCATTGATCTCCGGCGTGATGCCACGCCGCAATCGTCCCCAGATTTCCAGTGGCAGCGTGTTGTCCCGACCGATCAGAAAAAAACTGACGGCGATCTCGTCCATCGAAAGTGTGAAGATCAGCAGTGCCGCGCCGATGATCGGCAGTTTCAGATTCGGCACGGTGATCCGCCAGAATGTCTGCAAATAGTTGGCGCCGAGATCGAGCGAAGCTTCTTCCTGCGAGCGCTCGAGTTTCTGCAAGCCCGCGAACACCTCCGTGGTCGCGACCGAGATCAAAGCCGTGCCGTGCCCCAGAATAATGGTCGCCAAGCTCAGTTTTGTACGGGTCAGATCGAACAGCATGAGCAGCGAAAGCCCCGTAATGATTCCCGGCAGAATCAATGGCAGAAGCACCAGCCGCCGGAACAATGCTTTCCCAGGGAACTGCGCGCGATCCAGAGCCAGGGCTGCGGGAACACCCAACGCCAGCGAAATCGCCATCGCCGCCAGAGCCACCTGCAGACTGTTCAACACTGAATCCCACATCGGCCCGTCAGCGAAGAGCGTTCGATACCAATCGAGCGTCAGATGATGCGGAGGAAATCCGCCCACACCTTCGCGGTTAAATGAATAAAGAATGAGAACCGCGATCGGTAAATACAAAAATGCGAAGACGGCGGCGGCATGAAAACCCAGCCAGCGCGATCCCGAAATCCGCTTGCTCGTGGTCACGAGAAGCTCCATTTCTTCTCGATCCGCTCCGAGAGAAACAGAAGGCTGACAACGAGCATCAGCATGCACAAAGAAATTGCTGCGCCCAGCGGCCAGTTGTACGCCGCCCCGAACAAGCTCACCACGATGTTCGAAATCATGATGCCACTCGGCCCGCCGAGCAGCAGCGGAGCCAGAAAATCGCCCAGGCTCAGCACGAATGCGAAAGTTGCGCCCGCCACCACTCCCGGAATCGAAAGTGGAAGAATAACGTTCCAGAATGTTTGCGCGGGCCTCGCACCCAAATCATGCGATGCTTCTACCAGACTGCGCGGAATGTGTTCCAGTGCGGCATAAATCGGCAGAAACGCAAACGGCGTATAAATGTGCGTCAGTGTCAGCACGACTGCGAAAGGACTATAGAGCAAGAACTCCAGCGGATGTTTGGTGAGATGGACATATTGCAACAAAGTGTTGAGCACGCCATCCGAGCCGAGGATTGTCTTCCAGGCGTAAGCTCGCACAAGATAGCTTACCCAGAGCGGAATGATGACAAGCTGATAAAGAAGGTCTTTTTTACTCTCGGCACAAAAGGAAAGAAAATATGCGAGGGGATATCCGAGAAGCAGCGAAAAGATAGTTACGCGCGCCGCAATCCACATGGA
>JASHTD010000324.1 GCA_030040725.1 Candidatus Sulfotelmatobacter sp.
GGGCTGATTGTTCTCCGGAGTCCAGCTCGTGCCGCCGTCGAGCGAGATGGTTACACCGCCGTCGTTCGAGGCAATCATGCGCCGCGTATCTTTCGGATCGATCCACAGTCCGTGATTGTCGCCGTGCGGCACCTTGACTTTGTTGAAGAGATGCCCGCCGTCGGTGGACTTATACGTATCCACATCCATGATGTAAATGACGTTTTCGTTCTTCGGATCGGCAACGATGTGCATGTAATACCAGGGCCGCTGCCAAAGGTTGTGGCTGGGATTCACGAATTCCCAGGTGTCGCCACCATCATCGGAGCGGTATAAACCGCCATCGGGAGTTTTCGCCTCGATTAAAGCGTAGACACGATCGGAATTTGCTCCGACTGCAATTCCAATCCGTCCGTAGGGACCTTTGGGCAGACCGTGTTCTTCCAGACGCTTCCAGGTTGTACCGCCGTCGGTCGAGCGATAAATTCCGCTGCCGGGACCGCCATCATCGAGGGTCCATGAAGTGCGGTGCACCTGCCATAACGCCGCAAAAACAATGCTGGAATTGTGCGGATCGAAGGCTACATCGACCGCGCCGGTGTTTTCGTCTTTATAAAGAACTTTGTCCCAGGTCTTGCCGCCGTCTAGGGTACGGAAGACGCCACGCTCCGAATTAGGTCCGTAGGGATGGCCGAGAGCGGCAACGAAAACTTTGTCCGGATTATCAGGATCGATGATTACTTTGCCGATGGCGCGGCTGTCGCTCAGGCCGACATTCTTCCACGTTTTGCCTGCGTCGAGCGATTTATAAACGCCATCGCCCTGGGAGATATTGCCGCGAAGACAGGCCTCGCCGGTTCCGACATAAAGAACGTTGTGATCGGATTGGGCGACTGCGATACTTCCAATCGATCCAGTTCCCTCTTTATCGAAGATTGGCGACCAGGTCGAGCCGCCGTCCGTCGATTTCCAGACGCCTCCGCCGGTTGCGCCAAAGTAATATGTGGTGGGATCGCCCGGGATTCCAGCTGCCGTTAGCGAACGTCCGCCGCGAAATGGGCCGATGAGCCGATATTTCATGCCCTTGAACGGCTTTTCTTCAGGGTTAGCCGGTTCCTCTTCTGCTTCAGGTTTTTGGCTGGAGGCGGTTGATTTTATCTGCGTAGCCTGCGTTGGCTTAGCTGCTTTCGATTGCCGCTCCGGCTTGGTCTGTGCGAAAGCAGCCGGGTTGGCGCATAACACCAGCGCAAGAAACAAAGGCAAATAGACGATTGCGGACTTCGACAGTTTGGCGCTACGCAATGCAAGAATCCCCATGTTGTGCCCCCTCAATCAAGAACGAATACTGCCACCATCGAGAACGAAGACCTGAGCGTCTTCGTCCTGATTCACTTCTTCAGCAACTCTTTGCTTGCTTCTTTGATTTCTTTACGCTTGGACGCATCCACCTTCGGATACGACACACCAAGCTCGTCCAGCGTTTCGACGATCGCGGATGCCACTACGAGATGGGTAAACCATTTATGATCCGCTGGCACGATGTACCAGGGTGCGTGCTTCGTCGCCGTATTGCGGATCATTTCCTCGTACGCCTTCTGGTAGTCATCCCAGTATTCTCGCTCGTGAATATCTGAAGCAGAAAATTTCCAGTTTTTCTCCGGCTCATCCAACCGCTCCAGAAAACGGCGCTTCTGCTCTTTTTTGGAAAGGTAAAGGAAGAACTTGCGAATAACGGTTCCGTTGCGCGCCAAATGCCGCTCGAACGTGTTTATGTCTTCGAAACGCTCGTCCCAAATCTTTTTCGTCACCAAAGAAGCTGGCAACTTTTCATTTTTCAAAGCGTCGGCGTGCACGCGCACGACCAACACCTCTTCGTAATACGAGCGATTGAAGATGCCGATGTGGCCACGTTCAGGGAGTTGCACGGTCGTGCGCCACAAGAAATCGTGCTGCAGTTCGGTCTCCGATGGGACTTTGAAGGAATGCACCTGGCAGCCCTCGGGGTTCACTCCTGACATCACATGTTTGATCGTGCCATCTTTTCCGGCCGCATCGAGAGCTTGAAAAATCAGCAGCAGCGACCACTGATCCTGGGCATAGAGCTTGTCCTGCAGATCGGCCATGCGAGCAATGTCTTTCTGCAGCTTTTCCTCCGCTTCTTCTTTGGATTTGAAGTTAGCGGTATCAGCGGTATCGAAGTCTTTCAAGCAGAGGTTAGCGCCATCCTCCATCCGGTAGGACTTTGCGAGTTTCGCAGTTTTCATGGCTTCGTCTGCTGAACCACTCGGACAAAAGGAACGCTTACATCCTGTCTTGAGATCTCGATCCAACATGCCGGTCGATCAGTGCATCATCAATTCCCGGCGGTAACGGCAAGTTGCGCCTGTTGCCACGCGTCGAAGCCGCCGATCACGTCGGTGACCTGCTCAAAGCCTGCTCGCCGCAAGAGACTGCAAGCGATGATGCTGCGATATCCGCCCTTGCAGTGAACTGCAACCGGGATAGAGCGATCGATCTCCGGAGGCGCAACTCTGAAATTATCCAAAGGCCACCACGCCGCGCCCTTGATATGTCCGGCCTCCCATTCAGGCTCGCGGCGCACATCGAGTAGTTGCAGAGCACCGTTCTGCAATCGGTCGCACAGAGTCTCTACGCTGATCTGCTGAATAGAAGCCAAGTTCAAGCCAGCATCTTTCCAGGCAGCGATGCCACCCTTCAAGTACCCAGAAACATTTTCCAGTCCCACGCGCGCCAGGCGCATGCGTGCTTCCGCCAGGGCGTCATCCGAATCCGCGATCAGAATCGGGCTTGCAGCCAATCCAAGCAGCGCTCCGGCCCAGGAAGCAAACTGTCCTGACAATGCGATGTTGATGGAACCCGGAACGTGAGTGGCCGCGAACTTGTCCCCCGGACGCACATCGAGCGCGATTGCACCTTCATCCAGCAACTTCTTCAACTCAATTGCCTCGATCGGACGCAACGGAGACAAATCCGATAATGCTGATGCGCCGGCACGATTAATTTCCGCATCCTGCAAAAAATATTCCGGCCGGGCGGGTAAATTGCTGGTTAATTGCCGTATAAACTCTTCCCTGCTCTTGATCTGCAAGGCGTAGTTCGTCAGGCGCTCCGTGCCGATGGTCGAAACCCGCTCCGCGCGCATGTTGCGCCCGCAAAGAGAACCTGCGCCATGTGCCGGATAAACCAGGACACGATCATCGAGTTTCAAGACTTTATTGTGCAGGCTGTCGTAAAGCATTCCCGCAAGCTGTGCCGGCGTATGGCGCTTCGAAAGGTCAGGCCGTCCCACGTCGCCCAGAAACAATGTGTCTCCAGTGAGCACCGCCCAGGGTTCCGGGGATTTCTCTTCATCGGTAATAACCAAACAAACGCTTTCGGCGGTGTGGCCAGGAGTTTCGAGAACCGCTATCCGCACTTGCCCCACCTGCAACTGAAAGCCATCATGCACGGGGATGTGAGGGAATTTCGCTTCCGCCTGCTTGCCCATGTAGATCTTTGCCCCAGTTCTTGCCGCAAGCTCGTTGTGGCCGGAAACGAAATCGGCGTGCAGATGAGTCTCAAAGATGTAGCGAATCGCGAATCCCTGAGTCGCCGCAGCCTGCAAATAAATCTCTACATCGCGTTGGGGATCAATCACGACCGCTTCTCCCGCGGAGGCCAGCATGTACGAGGCGTGCGCCAGGCAGCCAAGATAAAACTGTTCGAAGTACATGATTTCTTTCACGCCGTGAAACAGACCATTCTATCTCGCCCAATAAGAAACGGCACGATTAACTCTTTGTAGTTGTGCAATTTTTCTCAGGGGATTATTGTGTACGCGTTGCCGGGAGCTTCATCGTCCGATCTTCATGCTGCACCTCTTTGATTTCCGAACAGTAGTTCTGCACTTTACCGGAGGAACACGAACTTGCGAACCGTCGAACTCGCCGTTCTGATTGCCATTCTCAGCAGCCCAGTCATTGCGCAGAAACATAATCCGAAACAAACTTCAGAGTCTCAGAAGCAAACGTCTCAGCAGAAAACCGAGACTTCTGCAACCCAAACCGCGGAGTTGCAGAAGGACAACGACGAAGAAGAAAAAGGCCCGTGGAAAAATCTGGAGTATCGCCTTGTCGGGCCATTTCGAGGCGGGCGCGTGGTCGCAGTGAGCGGGGTTGTCGGCCAGGATAATGTTTATTACTTCGGCTCGACTGCAGGCGGCGTGTGGAAGACCACCGATGGCGGCCTCAACTGGAAGCCGGTTTTCGACAAAATGAAGGACGCATCGCCCTCCATCGGCGCGATCGGCGTGTCGGAATCCGATCCGAATGTGATCTACGTCGGCACCGGAGAAGCTTGCATTCGCGGCAACGTCGTGGGCGGCAATGGAGTTTACAAGTCCATTGATGCCGGCAAAACCTGGAAGTCTGTGGGACTTGCGGACACGCACGCGATTGGCCGCCTGGCAGTTAATCCGAAGAATCCAGATATCGCGTATGTGGCGGCGCTCGGCCATCCGTTCGGCAACAACGAGGAACGCGGAATCTTTCGCACGCAGGATGGCGGCAAGACCTGGCAGAAAGTTCTCTACAAAAACGAAAAGACCGGCGGCATCGACGTCGTTTTTGATCCTACGAATTCAAACATTCTCTTTGCGGCCCTTTGGCAAGCGCGCCGCACTCCGTGGAGTCTCGACAGCGGCGGCGAGGGCAGCGGACTTTACCGTTCCATCGATGGGGGGACGACGTGGAAACAGTTGAAAGGACACGGACTGCCGGAGGGAATTCTCGGACGCATCGGCGTGACCGTTTCCGGCGCAAATCCGAACCGTGTCTATGCGGCAATCGAAGCGGAAAAGGGCGGGATTTATCGCTCCGACGACGGGGGCGATACCTGGCAACTCATGACTGGCGACCACCGATTCACGCAGCGGGCTTGGTATTACATGCACATCTTCGCCGATCCAAAATCGGAAGACACCGTCTACATTCTCAACACCGGCGTTTATCGCTCGAATGATGGCGGCAAAACTTTCAGCCGCGTGCGCGCGCCGCACGGCGATAACCACGGGCTCTGGATCGATCCCAATAATCCCAAACGCCTTATCAATGGAAACGACGGCGGAGCGACCGTTTCCATCGATGGCGGCGCCACCTGGACCTCTCTCTACAACCAACCCACCGCGCAGTTCTACCATGTCGTCACCGACAACCGATTCCCTTATTACATTTACGGTGCGCAGCAGGATAACTCGACAGTGGGCATCGCCAGCGCCAGTCCCGACGGAGCCATTGATCGCCCAGACTGGTATGACGTGGGCGGAGGCGAAAGCGGCTACATCGCCCCCGATCCGACGGATCCTCAAATTATTTATGCCGGCTCTTACGGCGGCGACATCACCCGCTACGACCATCGCACGGGCGAAGAGCAGCTGATCAACCCGTGGCCAGTGAATCCGATCGGTTGGGCCGCAGCCGATTTGAAATACAGATTTCAATGGACCGAGCCCATCATCTTTTCGCCGCACGACCCAAAAACGATGTACTTTGCTGCGCAGATGCTCTTCAAGACGACTGACGCCGGTATGAACTGGACGATCATCAGTCCCGATCTCACGCGTAACGACAAATCGAAGCAACAATCTTCCGGGGGGCCACTGACCAAGGACAATACGGGTGTCGAAGTCTACGACACGATTTTTTCTGTCGTGGAATCACCGGTGCAGAGGGATTTGATTTGGGCTGGAACCGACGACGGCTTGGTTCAACTCACTCGCGATGGCGGCCAGCATTGGGAGAACGTGACCCCCAAGGCCATGCCGGAGTGGGGCACCGTGAGCATGATCGAAGCTTCCCCGCGTGACGCGGGAACGGCCTACATTGCGGTGGAACGCCACAAATCCGACGACTTCAAACCTTACATCTTCAAGACAAGCGACTTCGGCAAGACCTGGAACAACCTAGCCGAGGGAATTCCGGCGAACGATTACGTTCATGCGGTTCGGGTTGATCCCCGGCATTTGAACCTGATTTTCGCCGGAACCGAACAAGGGGTTTATGTTTCTTTCAATGACGGCGCACATTGGCAACCGCTGCAACTGAATCTGCCCCCGGCACCGGTGAACGATCTCGTGGTGAAAAACGATGATCTGGTGGTTGCGACCCACGGACGAAGCTTCTGGATTCTCGATGACATTACCCCGCTCGAACAGTACACCGATTCGATCCCGCAAGAAGAAGCTCACCTGTTCACGCCGGCAGACGCGAATCACACCGTCTTTCGCGGCGGGTTTTTCGCTCCCAGCGGTAATGTCGGCAAGAATCCGCCGGCGGGAGCGATCATCGATTACTGGCTGAAAACTTCTCTGAAGAAGCCGGATGAGCAAAAGGCAAAGAATGCCGCAACTGGAAGCGAAGCCAGCCCGGCAAAGAACGTCCAAGACTCCGCGACTCCTGAAGAAAAGAAAAAAGACGAAACTCCAAAGATCACGATGGAAATTCTGGACTCTTCCGGAAAAGTAATTCGCAAATATCCAAAGAAAGAAGAGTCTGAGGACGAGGAGCAGGAAGAATTTCGCCGGAACCAGAATGCGGGCAATCTACCGGCCGATGCAGGATTCAACCGCTTTGTCTGGGACCTGCGCTACGAAGGAGCGACGAAGGTTCCTCATTCCGCACTCTGGGGCGGTGACACAGATGGGCCCGAAGCTTTGCCGGGCAAATATGAGGTTCGGCTCACGGTGCTCGGGAAGACTTACACGGCACCGCTCGAAATCAAGCCCGATCCCCGTTTGAACGTCAGTCAGGAAGACTTGGCAAGACAGTTCGATCTGCTGATCAAGATTCGCGACAAGGTTACGCAAACCGACGATGCGATCATCCAGATGCGCGATCTGCGCGATCAGATCAAGGCGATCAATACTCGCATGAAAGACGATCCCCGCGCGAAAGTCATTGCCGACGCGGGCAAAGCACTTGACACAAAGATGACCGCTGTCGAAGAAGCGCTGGTCCAGACAAAAGCAAAGAGTGATGAGGATGTGCTCAACTTCCCCGTCCGGCTGAACAATCATCTCGTGGCTCTAGGTGGAGTTGTGGGCAGCGCCGATACGGCTCCAACCGCGCAGTCTTATGAAGTCTTTGACATGGTGAGCAAAGCGGTCGATGAACAACTGACGAAATGGCAGTCGATTGTTTCTACCGACGTCGTCTCGTACAACAATCTGATGAAGCAGCAGGATGTTCCGGCGGTCATTCTGAAGCAACCGGAAGCAGGAAAATAGCGGCTGCATCGTTTCACACTGGAGGGGCTTTATGATCGACCGGCGTCGTTTTCTGAGCACGGCAACAGCGGGACTCGCGGCGTCATTCGCGTTGCGCAGTAATCTGTACGCTCAACTCGAAAAAATGCCGCCGCTTCCCGACCGCTCGCAATTCAGCAAGAACGAAGACGCCTACTGGGCTGAATTGCGCAAACAATTCCTCATCCCGGCAGACGAGATCTATTTGAACAACGGCACTGTCGGCTCCAGTCCCGCACCAGTGTTGCGCGCGGTTTTTGAAGGTTACGAAACCACCGAAAAGATGGACCAGCAGGATCCAGAAGACTATCCCATCTGGGGTTATGCATCATGGAATGAGTTTCGCGACCCGCTTGCGGAATTTGTCGGCTGCAAGCGGGACGAGATTGCGCTGCTCCGCAATGCAACCGAGGCGAACAGCTACATCGCCAACGGTATCGACATGAAACCTGGTGACGAAGTGCTGATGACGGATCAGGAGCATCCTGGCGGCGAACACCCATGGAATCTGAAGGCAAAGCGCTACGGGGTTGTTGTGAAGAGAGTCGTTTTGCCTCGCCCAGTCGAAAACACAGCTCAGGTACTTGACCTGTTCAATCAAGCGATCACGCCACGAACGCGGGTGATCTTCTTCAGCCACATCACAACTTTTTCCGGTGTGGTTCTGCCTGCGAAAGATATCTGCGCACTGGCGCGATCGAAGGGAATTCTCTCCGCTGTGGATGGCGCACATGTGGTCGGAATGATGCGGCTCAATCTCCACGAGCTCGGTTGCGATATGTACTCTTCCAGCCCGCACAAGTGGCTGCAGGCGCCAAAGGGCTCCGGCTTCCTCTATGTGCGCGATGAAGTGATCGACCGGCTTTGGAACACGATCGTGACTGAAGGCTGGGATGAACCTCAGCTTCGCGCCGAACGCTTCCAGCGCATCGGCAGCTCGAACGTGCCGGCGCTGTGGGGACTGCGTGCGTCCATCAAGCTGGCGAATGACATTGACATGGATCGCATTGAGAGCCGCCATCGGAAGTTAGCCGATTACATACTTGCGGAAATGATGAAGCGCGGGGCGGAATCGTGGACCTCGCCGGATTCGGCGCTGCGCTGCGCAATTGTGACGGTAAACGTACCACCGATTCAGCGCATGGATCTGGAAAACTGGATGTGGAAGACGCACAAAATACGCATCCGCGGCGGCGATCCAAATAAGCTGAGATTGTCGACGCCCTATTACTTGCAGAAGAACGACATTGACCGGTTTCTGGAGAAATTTGACGAGTACAAGAAGATGAAAGCATAGCGGTCATCTCGATGTGACCATCTGACCTGATTTTCCGGGTTATACCGTAGCATGCCGCTCTTCGAGGCAGCCAATATGCCAAAGAACATCGTCATCTGCTGCGACGGGACGGGAAACGAATTCGACCCGGAACACAATTCCAATGTGGTTAAGCTTTACAGCGCCTTGGTAGTCAACCGAGGCCAGGTGGCTTACTACCACCCCGGCGTGGGAACCATGGGTTCACCCACCGCCCGCACCTGGTGGGAAAAGCAGTGGACGCGCGTGCTGGGTTTGGCCTTCGGCGCCGGCTTCTTTGAGGACATTGGCCGCGCTTATCAATACTTGATGCAAACCTACGAAGAACATGATCAGGTATACCTGTTCGGATTCAGCCGCGGTGCTTACACAGCGCGCGCCCTGGCCAGCCTGCTGAAAATGTTTGGCCTGCTGTGTCCGGGCAATGAGGCCCAAATCCCCTATGTTCTGCGAATGTTTCAAAGACGGCACCACGAGAACCACCGCGCCTTGCTGGACGAAGCCAGGCAATTTCAGGAAATCTTTTCGCGCCCCTGTTTTATTCATTTTGCCGGTCTCTGGGACACGGTCAGCTCAGTGGGATGGATAACGGAACCGGTCCGCCTGCCCTACACCGCCCGCAACCCCATCATCGCCAATGTGCGCCATGCCCAGTCCATCGACGAGCGGAGAAGTTTCTTCCGGCAAAACTCATTCACATGCCTGATTGAGGGTGACGACTTGGGCGACGGCACGCGCAGTCCCATCACTCAGGATTTCAAACAGGTATGGTTTGCGGGCGTTCACTCCGACGTAGGAGGAAGTTACGCACCGGACAAAAGCGGGCTGTCGCAGATCGCCCTGGAATGGATGCTTGTCGAGGCGGAAAGCAGAGGACTTTTGCTCCACTCCGATAAGGCAAGATCTGCTCTCTCCTATTCCGATCCGCGGCATGCCCCCGATCCTCTGGCCAATCTGAACGTTTCTTTGCGAGGAGCGTGGTGGATCCTGGAGTACCTGCCTCACAAGGCCTACGATTTCAAGACAAAGACATACAAGTGGTCCGTGCCCATGGGAAGCCCTCGCACACTTCCTCCCAACCTTCAGATTCACGCGACGGTGCGCATGCGCTGGGAAAACCGGCCGGATTACCGCCCCAGCAATCTGAAAGTGCTGCCGCCAAAGGAAAGGGACGAACTTTGGGTGAAGTATGCGGCGAAAGCTGTTCGACCAGGAATTGAGAGCGCAAGTCTGCCCGAAGGTTTGCGCTAGTCGTAATACTCCAACCCCAAATGCGTAATCAGTTCCTCGCCTTTCAAGTGCCGCAGCGTGTTCTTCAGTTTCATCAGTTGAATGAACAGGTCGTGCTCAGGATAAAGTCCGGGAACCGTCATCGGAGACTTGAAATAAAAGCTTAACCACTCCTGAATTCCCAAGCCACGCAACTCTGAGCAGCGCTGGGCCAGATCCATCAGCAGCACAAGATCGAGGACGATCGGAGCCGCGAGAATGGAATCGCGGCAGAGAAAATCGACTTTGATCTGCATCGGGTAGCCAAGCCAGCCGAAGATATCGATGTTGTCCCAGCCCTCTTTGTTGTCGCCACGCGGCGGGTAGTAGTTGATGCGAACCTTGTGACACATCTTTCCATAAAGTTCGGGATAGAGTTCGGGCTGCAAGATGTGCTCGAGCACGGAGAGCTTCGACTCCTCCTTGGTCTTGAACGAGCCTGGATCATCGAGGACTTCGCCATCGCGATTGCCCAGGATATTAGTGGAGAACCATCCGTTCAGGCCGAGCATGCGCGCCTTGAAACCGGGCGCAAGAATGGTCTTCATCAAGGTCTGCCCGGTTTTGAAATCTTTGCCGCAGATGGGTGCTTCGTTCTTTCGCGAAAGTTCCAGCATCACTGGCAGGTCGACGGTAAGATTCGGTGCTCCGTTGGCAAAGGGCACACCCTCCATCAAAGAGGCATAGGCATAGATCATGGACGGAGCGATGGTTTCGTCGTTTGCGCGCAAAGCTTTTTCGAATGATTTAACTGACTGATGTGCCTCTCCAGCTGCGATGTAGGTTTCGGTAGAGCCGCACCACATCGTGATCAGGCGGCTGGCCCCGCTGTTTTTTCTGAATTTGCGGATATCGTCGCGCAACTGCTCGGCAAGCTCCATCTTGGTCTTGCCTTTTTTCACGTTGGGCCCATCGATCTTCTTCACAAACTTGTGATCGAAGACTGCAGCCTGCGGAGTAATGGAAGACAGAAACGGCTTTAATTGATCGAGCTGACGTTGTTCGAGCACGCCGGCATTCGAAGCCGCCTCGTACATGTTGTCTTCAAAAATGTCCCAACCCGTGAAGACCAGGTCGTCGAGTCCAGCCAGCGGCACAAATTCCTTGATCTTTGGAGAACGCCCGTCGGTGCGTTTGCCCAGCCGCACAGTGCCCATCTGGGTAAGGGAACCTATCGGCTTGGCCAGGCCCTTCCGAATCGCCTCCACACCGGCCACAAAAGTTGTAGCGACAGCGCCCATGCCTGGAATCATTACCCCAAGCTTGCCTTTTGCTGGATTAATGGTGACATTCTTTGACTCTGACGATGGCATATTTGTGCCACTAGATCGGCGGCCGCTCGCGAGCTTAAGCTCTCGCCCGGCGCGCTCTGCATGTGCCAAAGCGCTCTCTCGATGCTCATGCTGACGTGCTGCCTCCACGGTTGAGAACTGCTTGCGATGCCGACGCCCATCGGCATCAGACCAATCAGCCATAAATACTCCTGCGCGTTTCTGATACATTCTTGGTGGCTCCTTAGGTGGCAATAGTTGTCACCAATACATAAAGACTAATACTCGCGTAAAGAAGCTTTTTTTGCAAACTCCGGCGCCCAAACGGTAAGAAAAGCGCCTTAATATGCGATGGGATGCATCGAAGAGTCCGTTTAGGGCTGGGAAACTACATGTCCAGTAGAACCGATGAGCAGAAAATTATTCAGCTTTTTGCCGATGGCGACCGCGCCCTCATCGGTGCCGATGTTTCGGAACTGCAGCGCATTTATGCCGACGACTACATCCAGGCCGACGAATTTGGCCAAGCAACAACGAAGGCTGATCTTCTTCGGAAACTGACTTCCGGGGCACTGCGGTTTGTTTCGATGACGTCTAAGGGCCGGCAGTTTCGATTCGTGTCGGAAAATTTCGCCATCGTCCACGGTTCAGAAGAGGATGAGATCGAGCAGGGCGGCGCGCGATCCCATGTGAATTACCTGTATATGGATGTGGTCATTAAACGGGACGGAAGATGGCAGATTGTTGCTTCACAGTTGGTGAAGCGTCGTGGCGAGACCGGCGTCACTGCTGATCGGTGATCGGCGACGCGTTCGCTGAAATGCGATTTTGCCAATGGCTCCAGACGAACCAGACCGCCCCAACGGCTATTACGGCAACAATAACAGCGTCGAAGTCGTGAAAATATTTGCCCAATTCACGCCAGTTCTGTCCGAGCTTCATGCCGAAATAGGCAAGCGCCAGGCACCACGGCCAGGAACCCAGGAATGTGTAGATGTGGAAGCGTGCCCGCGGCATGCGGGCCACGCCGGCGGGCAAAGCAATAAAGGTTCGAATGACCGGCAGCAATCGACCGAAAAAGACTGCCAGATATCCCCATCGTGCGAAGAAGCGATCGGCCCAGGCAAGTTCGCGGCGGCCCATCAGAATCCAGCGCCCGTAGCGCTCAACCAGAGGACGCCCGCCGTAACAACCGATCTCATAGGCGACCAGCGAACCAAGGTTGCATCCGATCGCACCCGCCGTTGCTACCCATAGCAGATTGAAAGTACCCGCAAAAACGAGGTAACCGGCAAACGGCATGATCAACTCCGAAGGCAGGGGGATACATGCCGATTCAATTGCCATGAGCAGCATAATGCCAAGATAGCCGCTGGTTGCAACCACGGAGCTGATGAAGACAAAAATTACTGCCACAAGTTTTTCAGTCATTCGTAAAGACAGTTGCCGTTTGCCCGCTCGCAGTTGTCCGTTTCGTGCAGGCCGGGGTACCTGCACAAGGTCACTGGGCTACCTTAAGTATATCGGAAATCATTGAGAGGCCTTGCGGCTCAGAAAGAGCCATCCTGCGTGAAGGTATAGCCCGGCAGTGAAGCCCCTTCTGGGCCTTTCGCAATTTTGATGCGCACCGTGGGGGCATCCGGCGCCGCAATCCCCGCGGGACGAAGCATGGCAAACTGCGCAAATACTTCGTTGTAAACCTTGGTGACCAGATAATCCTGACCATCGCTATCGTTGCGCCACACCTGCCCGAGTTGGATGGAACTTACCGCCACAATTGTTTCCTGAAATTGTAAGGATGCTTACAGACTACCGGGGTGGACTAATTGCGTCAATGATTGCCCAGGTTACGGAGGGACCATCACATTCCTACCTTGATTGAATTCGTTCCGATTGGCGAGTTCGGTTGCTGCTGATTTCCCACCGGGCGTAGCGAACAACATCGCCAAACTTATTCGCCACTTGTAAGGACCAAATGATCCGCCAGCTTTTGGCGCTCCATTCCCCTAGCTGCTAAGATGTGTTTCCCATGCCCCGCGGCATCACTCCACGCCAGCCAGCTCGAACCGGTCGCCAGGACCGTGTGGCACGCGGGACATTTGTACGGAACCGGGGCAAGACTTTGCGGCTCAAGACCACGGCCAACCTGCCTGACGCCGGCAAGAACAGTCCCCAGACGCGCCCGGAAAAACGCTTGAAGAGAGAGGGCGCATCGGCAAAAGTTTCATCGAAGAAGGCCGCTTACAATCCGATCGAGCCAAGCCGCGTACACGAGATTCTCAGGCGCCTCGACGAGCTTTATCCCGATGCTACTTGCGCCCTTACGCATAACTCCGCATGGGAACTGCTGGTCGCGACGATTCTCTCCGCGCAATCGACCGACGTAAATGTCAATCGGGTGACGCCGGAGCTGTTCCGCAAATATCCTTCAGTTGAAGCCTTTGCCGCGCTCGAACCGGAGCAACTTGAGCCCGATATTCGCTCGACCGGCTTCTTCCGGAACAAATCAAAATCGGTGGTGGGTGCGGCGAAAAAAATTGTTGCGGACTTCGGCGGCCAGGTTCCGATGAATATGAACGATCTGCTCACCTTGCCGGGAGTCGCGCGCAAAACCGCGAATGTTGTGCTCGGCACCTGGGGGAAAATTGCCGATGGAATTGTGGTCGATACGCACGTTCATCGCATCTCGCGCCGGCTTGAGCTGACCACAAACAACGATCCGCAGAAGATCGAACAGGATCTCATGCAGATCATTCCCCGCAAGAAATGGATCCTATTTTCCCATCAGATCATATGGCACGGGCGCAAACTATGCTTCGCGCGCAAACCCAAGTGCGTCGACTGCAAGCTGGAAAATATCTGCCACGCCGCCGATAAAACCTGGAGCACGGTCGAGATGCATAAGGACGCGAAAGGCAAATAGTCCGCCCCGGATAAACTGCCTGGTTAGACAGTTGCCGCCTGCCGACGCGCGTCACGATCGATAATGATCTTGTCGAAGGGGTTATCCCCATGTGGCCGCACGCCGACCTTCACGGCTCGCGTCTCGTACTTTGCCTGCGATAGCATCCGATTCAGTCGGAACACAAGTGGCTGTAGCTTCTCGAGGTCGTCGGCTCGCTTGCTGATGTCACGACAAAGGCGTAACACTTCCTTGTTGGTGCGGGAGTTCTTTTTCATAGCTCACCTCCTCGGAAGGATCGGTTCAAGATCGTGCTGGGAACCGGACACGCTCAGGATATCCAAGCGGGAGCTTCTCCAGAAACTCAAAAAGAAGATTTAAACCACGCAGAAAATCGATAGGAGGCTCACGCTAAAACCTTCTCCACTGCCGATGCCGCTCCGCGCGTCTGCCGCACCCGGTCGTAGACTCTTCCGTACTCGCGCGCCGAGGCGTTCCAGGAAAAGTCTTTGTTCATGCCGTTGCGCATCAGCGCCTGCCATGAGGTCTGATCGCGAAAAGCCTGCACAGCCTGCTTGATCGTGAGCAGCAGAGCCTCGCCGCTGTATTCGGTGAACTTGAAGCCAGTGCCCTTGCCGGAGCGGGCGTCCCAGGGTTCGATCGTGTCGTCGAGACCGCCGGTGACGCGAACGATAGGCACGGTTCCATACTTCAGGCTGTAGATCTGGTTCAGGCCGCAAGGCTCATACTTTGAAGGCATCAGAAACATGTCCGAGCCGGCTTCGATTTTGTGGGCGATGGCATTGTCATACGCCACCTTCACGGAAATCTTGTTGGGAAACTGCTTGTTGAGGCGGGTAAACATTTCTTCATATTGCTTGTCGCCCGCGCCCAGAGCAACGACGATCATCTCTTCGCGCGCCAGGCGGTCCATGATCTGCGCGATCAGATCGAAACCTTTTTGCGCAGCGAAACGCGAAACGATGCCGATAACCGGCACTTTGGGACCAGCGTTATTCACACCGAATGCCGCCAGTAGATCCTGCTTGCACTGCGCCTTGCCGGAGAGATCCTGCGGAGAATATTTCGCTACCGTGAACTTATCGGTCTGCGGACTCCACTCATTGTAGTCAACCCCGTTCAGAATTCCAGTAACGGTCGCGGCGCGGTCTCGCAGCACTCCCTCGAGTCCGAATCCATACTCGGCGGTTTGGATTTCCTGGCTGTATTTCTTGCTGACGGTTGTAACGTAATCGGAATAGGTCAGTGCGCCTTTCAAGAAATTCACCTGGCCAAAAAATTCCATCTTCGACATGGTGAAGAGGTCCCAGGGAAGCATGAGCAGCGGCAAAACCTCCGGGGGAAATAATCCCTGATAACCCATGTTGTGGATCGTGAATACCGTTCCCACGTCGCGGAACGCCGGATCTTCCGCATAGACCGTCCGCAGCAGCACCGGCACCAGAGCCGATTGCCAGTCATGACAGTGAAACACATCCGGCACACCGAGAATCTTGGTTGCCTCGAGGACGGACCGGGAGAACAGCGCGAAGCGCTCGGCATTGTCGGGATAATCGCCCGCCGGCGTTCCGTAGAGCGCATCACGATCGAAGTATTCGGGATATTCAATAAAATAAAAGTGCACTCCGGACTGGTTCGCGGCGGTCACTACCGAAGCGAAGCGATACTTGTCATCGAACGGCACGGTGATGCTACGTACCACAGTCGCCGGATCGGCGAGTTTGGTCTGCTTGTAGCGCGGCAGATATACGCTGACCTGATGTCCCAGGGCGGCCAGTGCGCGTGGCAAAGCTCCAACCACGTCAGCCAATCCCCCGGTTTTTGAAAACGGCACGCCTTCCGATGCTACGAATGCGATATGCATGATTTTCCCTCTCCTCTGGCAAGACCCGCTTTTCACGGGCGCACGATATGATGGAATATGTAGTTGCGGGACCCAAACTCCCGCGCAATGCAGGCGGGCCAAATCATCGGCAGTCCTGCAGTTTGATTGGTGACCAGCACGCGCGAAGTCTCGCGGCAAAAACCGCGATGTCAGCGCGCCTCACTCGCATCCCGAGAGCAACCTGCGCGCCACGGATGCTAATTTAAACTGCGTGATCGCCGAATTATCAGTCTAACGCCCGAGGAAAAGAGGGTCAACGTGCCGAAGGTAGTGTCAACCCGCCGTCCTCAACTCAAGCCCAAGCTAGGACAGCATTTCCTCGTGAGCGACACCTACGCCGGGCAGATTGCCGATGCGCTGGGCGACATTTCGCAAAGCACCGTCCTTGAAATTGGTCCGGGGCGTGGGATGCTGACTTCCCTGCTGGCCAAGCAGGCACGACGACTGATCGCGGTCGAACTTGACCGCGTGCTGGCCGCGCAATTGAGACTCCGTTTTGGCATGTTTTCCAATGTCGAAATCATCGAGGCCGATATTCTCTCGATTGATTTCGATTCCCTGTTCGGTCCAAAACCCGGACTCGGCCGCCCCGGAATCGAATTCAAGCCCACTCCTGCAAAGGTAATCGGCAATCTTCCTTACTACATCACTTCCGATATTCTGGTGCGCCTCTTCGACTATTCTAAATATTTCGAGACGTTGGTTGTCATGGTGCAGCGCGAGGTCGCTGACCGGATTGCCGCGAAACCCGGCACGCGTGATTATGGTTTGCTTTCGGCCACAGCGCAGCTTCATGCGCGGGTCGAAAAGCTTTTTACGCTCCCTCCCGGAGCGTTCTCCCCGCCGCCGAAGGTTTATTCGACCGTGCTGCGGTTGACTTTGGCGCCACGGCATCCTGAACTTGGCATCGAGGAAACCCCCGATGGCAAAAATGGATTTATCAACTTTCTCAGACTCTCCTTCGGGCAAAAACGGAAAACGTTGTGGAATAACCTGAAATCCAACTATCCTGAGGCTGAGTTGCGGGCGGCGCTGGCAGAAACCAAGATAAAGCCTGTCGCCCGTGCCGAAACGTTGAGTCTGGAGCAAAGCGCGGCATTGTACCGCGCGTTGCGAAATTCGCGCGACAGCACATAGAAGCTGCGCAGCCCGCGTAAACGTTGGCAGAAGTCCTTCGCGGAGGAACCCCATGACCGCGATTACGATTCGTCATCCCGCCGTAGCCGGACGCTTTTACCCCGCAGATCCGCAGGTGTTGCGCTCGGAGTTGCAAGCATATCTTTCGTGCGAACGCGCACAAAAACCCGTTCGCGCTCTGGGCTGCATCGCCCCGCACGCTGGCTATATGTATTCCGGACATGTGGCGGGGGCGGTGTTTGCCGAACTGGAAATTCCCGAACTCTGCATCGTGATGTGCCCCAACCACACGGGCATGGGCCAGCCTTTGGCGATCATCAGCGAAGGCGCATGGGAAACGCCGCTGGGCGAGGTCCCCATCGACAGCGGCTTGGCTTCCGCCCTTAAGCGGCGCTTTCCTCTTCTGCACGAGGATACCGCCGCGCATCGCAACGAACATGCGGCGGAAGTCGAACTGCCGTTTCTGCAAATTCGGCAGACGCGCCTCAGGTTTGTGCCAATTGCCTTAGGAACCGGACGATTCGAGATTCTTTCGCAATTGGGTGAAGCCATCGCCGAAGTAATCGCCGCGCATGGCAGGAACATCCTGATTGTGGCTTCCAGCGACATGAATCACTACGAGTCGGACGCCATCACTCGGGTGAAAGATCAAAGCGCGATTGAAGCGATTCTGCGCCTGGACGCTCTCGCGCTGTACGAGGTGGTTACGCAGCAGCATGTCGGTATGTGCGGTTTTGGCCCCGCCGTGGCCATGCTGACAGCAACGAAAAAGCTCGGCGCGTGTTCCGCCGAGCTAGTGAAATATGCAACTTCCGGAGATGTTTCTGGCGACCGCGACCTGGTTGTAGGCTACGCAGGAATCATCGTAGGCTGAAAAACATACCGCGAAGTATCGTATGGT
>JASHTD010000029.1 GCA_030040725.1 Candidatus Sulfotelmatobacter sp.
CCCGATGGCAAGTGGATCGCCTACAACTCGGACCGGAACGGGCAGTCGAATATTCTCCGGAAACTCTCCGATGGCAGCGGCGCGGAAGAATTGTTGCTGACCGATCCCCAACCCACGCTGACGAGCGACTGGTCGCGGGACGGGAAATACATTATCTATGCGCGCGGCTTATCGCCCAGCGACGCGTCGACCTGGGCGTTGCCGATCGAGGGGGACCGCAAACCGCAGCAGATTCTGCAGCATGGAATGAGCGCCCGTCTTTCCCCGGACGGCCGCTGGCTGGCGTATATGTCGTTTGAATCCGGCGGACCCCAAGTGTACGTCGTACCGTTCCACGGCGGACAAGGCAAATGGCAGGTCTCGGCAAATGGAGGCCAGGGGCCGCAGTGGAGCGGGGACGGGAAAGAACTTTACTACGTGGATGAGGCTTACAACCTTTTCTCGGTCTCGGTGAAAGAAGTCGGCGGCGCGCTACAATTCGGCGCCCCTCAGACCATCCTTGCCAATTGGACGGCGCCCAACATCTTCTTCGACGTTGCTCCCGGCGGCAAAAGGATCCTCCTGGACCGGGTTTCGCAACAGGTGAGCCAGTCCATCACCGTGTTAACCAATTTTACGGCCGGTCTCAAGCAATAACAAAATTACGCCGCTGTTTCGCCGTGCCTTCCTTGTCGTTACAATAAGAGCATGACAGACCCACTTCTCATCGCCGGCCGCTCTTTTCGATCCCGCCTTATTGTCGGTACGGGAAAATACAAATCCTTTCAGGAAACCGCACGGGCGCTCGAAGCCAGCGGAGCCGAAATGGTCACCGTCGCCGTACGACGGGTAAATCTCGATCGCAGCAAAGAGTCGTTGCTCGATTACATCGATCCCAAAAAATATTTTCTGTTGCCGAACACGGCCGGGTGCTACACCGCGGATGAAGCCGTTCGTGCCGCGCGACTCGGCCGCGAAGTCGGGCTTTCGGATTGGGTGAAGCTTGAAGTCATCGGGGACCAAGCTACGCTTTATCCCGATGTGCAGGCCACGCTCGAAGCCACGCGCGTTCTGGTAAGCGAGGGATTCACGGTGCTGCCGTACACATCAGATGACATCGTTTTTGCCAAGCGTCTGATCGACGCAGGCGCAGCGGCCGTTATGCCTCTTGGCGCGCCCATCGGCAGCGGCATGGGCATTCAGAATCAGGCCCACATCCGAATTCTTCGCGAGATGATTTCCGGCGTGCCGTTGATTGTGGACGCGGGCGTTGGCACTGCTTCCGACGCAGCGATCGCGATGGAACTCGGCGCCGATGCGGTTTTGATGAATACCGGAATCGCCAACGCGCAGGACCCGGTGCTGATGGCGGAAGCGATGCGAAACGCCGTGCTCGCCGGACGTGGAGCGTATCTTGCCGGACGCATGCCGAAAAAACTCTACGCCACCGCGAGTTCGCCGCTGGAAGGTGTGGTGCGCTGAGCAACCTAACAGCTTTGCAAAAAAGGGCGGCCGCAGCCGCCCTTTTTCACTTCGCAAACTCATCACATCATCTTGACGCTGTCGACGTGAATGGAATCCCCATTTACGGTACCGGTCACGGCTACGTGATGCCCGGCGTGCTCCTTGAGCGCATCCGGATTATCGACCATTAACACTTTCTGGTCGCCATCGGTCACGATGACCATTTTCGCGCCTTTGTCCAGACACTTCTTGGTGCAGGCTTCGGCTTTGGCGTTTGCGCCTTTTGCGCCGCATTGACTATCGGTCACCCAACCGTTGACTGTAGCGCTCTTGCCCATGTCATCGAATGCCGCCGCCGACAGAGCGAGCACGAAAAAAATTGCAATTAACAGCGCTGAAACTTTCCTCATGGCCGGATTTCTCCTTTTGAATATTTGCTCGCGGCCCCACGCCGCAGATCTATTTCAAAATTTCAATCGCCCGGCGGCCGCAACTCAACCCCAAACGATCGATCGCCCGAACTATACCACAGCAAAGGTTTTGTAATGTCACGCAGAGGTGAGTTTGATGTGCAAGACATGCTGCGTCATACATAACCAAACATAATGAAACCAAAGTCCCAATTTATTTCTTGGCGGAACGGTTTGTGGGAGGATTTGCGGGAGGTGGTGGAACGTAGACGAACTCCCCGGGGCGCACATAGCGCAACTGCTCACGCGCTTCCTTCTCGATTGCTTTCTGATCGGTCTTCAGCGCTTCAATCTGCTGCCGGTATTCGTCATTCGCTTTCTGTTCCTGCGCGATCTGGTTCTGCAAAGCCTGGAACTCGGCGCGTTTTTGCTTGTAAACCACCATGCCGTTTGCTCCGAACATCACGTGTACAAACAAGAGAGCTGCCAGCAGTAGGACGGCGATGGTTGCGATGCGGCGATGCAACGCATATATCTGCGTCAACAACGGACGAAACTTGCCGATTTTCGCAATCCAAGGAGCAATCCAGGAAATCGCAAGCGCCTCGGCCTGCGGGGCTTTCTCGGCCATCACGCGCAGCCCGTCTTCAGGGCTGGGAAATCGCCGAATCCTAGTCACGTTTCTTAGTCGAAAATCCATTGTTTAGCCGCTTCGCTCAACTTCTCCAGACCGCCCTCGCTTCGCGCCTCAGAATACACCCGCACCACAGGCTCAGTGCCGGAAATCCGGTAGCACACCCACGAGCGGTCCTCGAAGATCAGCTTTAATCCGTCGGTGCGCACCACGCGGTGAACATCGTGTCCGCAGAATTCGCGAGGATCGAAGCGCAACTTTTCAGTGAACTTTGCTTTCACCTCAGCCGTCAAGCGGAAGTTCTGCCGCAAGGGATAGTAGGAACCAACCTGGTTACATAGCGCCTTCAACTGCTCGCCGAGTGACGTCCCGCGGCGAGCGACCATCTCGCAGCACAGCAGGCCGGCCAGGACACCATCTTTCTCAGGCACGTGATGGCGAATCGAAAGCCCGGCGCTTTCCTCACCGCCGATTGCGATCCTATCCTGCATGATCAATTCGCCAATGTATTTGAAACCTACCGGCGTTTCGTGCAGTTCGATTCCTCGTGCTTCGGCGATCGCATTGATCAGATTGGTTGTCGCAACCGACTTGGCCACTCCGTTGGTCCATCCGCGCGTCTCCACCAGATAATCGAACAACAGCGCGATCACATAATTGGGCTGCAGGAAGCTGCCGTCGGCATCGACGATCCCAAAGCGATCCGCATCGCCATCGGTGGCGATGCCAATGTGGGCGCCGGTAGCGCTCATTTTCTTTCGTAGTTCTTCCAAAAGATGATCGTCCGGTTCGGGCGCATGCCCGCCAAAGAGCACGTCGCGATAATCGTGTACCGTGCTAACATCGACTCCCGCATCACGCAAAAGCGCGTCAGAATATCCGCGCGCCGCGCCCCACATGGGATCGAAGCACACCTTCAGCTTCGCTTTGCGGATGGTCTCAAGATCTACAATCTCAGCCAGCCGCTTCAGATATCCTGCCTTGACGTCGATCGATTGATGCCCGCTTGCAGCCGGATTGTTGCGGAAGATGGCAGATGCCGAACCCTCCTGGTCAATCTCCCGGTCCATCGTCTGAATCTCCGCTTCAATCTTCTGCGTCACTTCCGGCAAGGCCGGGCAACCATCGGGAGTGGAGAATTTAATTCCGTTGTATTCCGGAGGGTTATGGGAGGCGGTAAAGTTAATCACGCCGTCTGCCTTGATTTGTATCACGCAGTGTGCGAATGCCGGAGTGGGCGCGGGTTCCAGCACTACGAGTGGCGTTATGCCGTGCGCCGAGAGAATCTCGGCCGCCATCGAACAAAATGTCTCGCCGAGAAATCTGGGATCGCGGCCCACAATCACGCGTGCTCCCTGCGGCTTCTGTCCGGCCACATGGCGCGCGATTCCGCCGACTGCCCGCCGCACGTTGGCGAAGGTGAACTCTTCGGCCATGACGGCGCGCCAGCCGGACGTGCCAAACTTGATCTGCGTTAGCATAAGAACGCCTTTCCAAAATGAATCGCGTTGGGTGCTCCGGCCACATGCCGGGTTGCTGGTCGATCACGGATCGAGAGCGAAGGCTGATTTTATATGACCGACAAACGAATCGTACTGACCACCGCCGGATCGGAAGAGGAAGCTCGCAAGATCGCGCGGCATCTGGTTGAGCAACGGCTTGCCGCATGCGTAAACATCGTTTCACGAATTACATCGATTTACCGGTGGAAAGATAAGGTGGAAGAGGCGGGCGAGTGGCTCTTGATCATCAAGACGACCCGACCGGCGTTCAACGAAGTACGCACGGCTATCAGCGACCTGCATTCCTATGAACTGCCGGAGTGCGTCTGCTTGACCGTAGAAGACGGGTCTGTGAATTATTTGCAATGGATTGGAGAATCGGTCACGGCTGCCGAATAGAGCGGGGTTCTTAGGCTGCGGTAGCGCTCAAATTCAGCCGCCAGTAGTCGAGAAAAAACGCGGGCATATCGGCAGCGGCTTGCTCAACCAGGTTGTCGATAAAGGCTGTGCGCAAGTTTTCCGCAGGCAAGAGCGCCAGATGCCTCTGAAGGATGACGTTGGAAATAAATTCTGCGTACTGCTGTGCGTTGTCGAGCACAGTCGGCGCAGCTTCAACCGAGGTTGATATTTCATAAAAGCCCGCGCGGCGAAGTGTCTCTGCTGCTTCTTCAGCGGTTTGAAACAACCACGGCTCACGAAATCCAGAGAAGAATTCACGAAACTTCGGAA
>JASHTD010000030.1 GCA_030040725.1 Candidatus Sulfotelmatobacter sp.
CGCCAGATACGTGGTGCGCGGGCGCGTTCCGAGTTCGCCCAGCAAGCTGTAATTGCGAGACTGCGCTTTCAGCTTTGCGACCTGGCTATTCGGATCGTTGATGTTGCCGAACACGATTGCGTTTGCCGGGCACGACTGCTGGCACGCCGTCTGCAACTCGCCGTCTCTAATTTTGATTTCCTTGCCTTCGCGCACCGTGGCGGTTTCGGCGTCGATGCGGTGCTCCGTGATGCGCTGGATGCAGTAAGTGCACTTTTCCATGACGCCGCGGCTGCGCACGCTGACGTCAGGGTTGCGCATCATCTTGTATTGCGGGGTAGTCCAATCCTGGAAGAGGAAGAAATTAAACCGCCGCACTTTGTACGGACAGTTGTTCGAGCAATAGCGGGTGCCCACGCAGCGGTTGTAAATCATGTCATTCAAGCCTTCGCTCGAATGGTTGGTCGCGCCGACGGGGCAGACCAATTCGCAGGGAGCGTCTTCGCACTGCATACACGGCACGGGCTGGAAGAACGCCTTGGGATTGTCGCGGTCGCCCTGATAGTAGGCATCGACGCGAATCCAGTGCATGTGCCGGCCGAGTTCAGTCTGCTCCTTGCCGACAACGGCGATATTGTTTTCCGACTGGCAGGCCAGCATGCAGTTGTTGCAGCCAACGCACTTGTTGAGATCGATGGCCATGCCCCAGGCGTAGGCTTCATCTTTGTAGTCGTACGGCTTGTAGAGCGACAGGCCGGGCGCGGGATTTAGTTCTTCTTCGTTGGCGAAGTTCGGATCTTTGCGGTATTCCGCGAGCGTGGTTTCGCGGACGAGCGGTCGATGCGCGCCATCGGGCGTGTCCATGCTTTGCATGCCTTGAACCGAGGCGAGGTTGTAAGTGTCTCCGGTTTTGCGAATCTGCACGCCCGTTGCGCCCCAGAGCGCGCCGCTGGTGCGAAGCGCGTAGGCATTGAAACCATAGCCGGTGCCGACGCGTCCGGCGCGAGTGCGGCCGTAGCCGAGCGTGACGGTGATGGAGTTATCGGGATGGCCTGCCTGAATCCAGGCTGCGCCTTTGACTGTTTTGCCGTTGAGCTCCAGCTCGAGCACATCTTTCGACGCGATCTGCAGGCGCTCGGCCATCTTTGGGCCGATGAGGATGGCGTTGTCCCAGGTGAGCTTGTTCATCGGCTTGGGCAGTTCCTGCAGCCAGCCGTTGTTAGAGAATTGCCCGTCGTAGATCGTGGGATCGCGGCGGATATTGAGCTCGATGGCGCTGGAACTAGCGGCAGATGGAATAGGAGTGCTTTGGGACTTCGCCGCAATTGTTCTCGGCTGATATGTGGTCCCTTCAATCCAGCCATCGTGCAGCGATTTTCGCCAGAACTGCTCGAAGTCGGAGCCGGTGTGCTGTTTCTGCCAGTAAGCGCGAGTGAGATCGTGGCCGGAGGCATTCTCCAGCCCGGCAAGCAGCGCCACAAATTCCAGCGCGCTCTTGCCGTTATATAGGGGCGCGATCAGAGGCTGAATGATGCTGACCGTTCCGTCATAGGCGCGGGCGTCGCCCCAGGTTTCGAGTTCGTGCGCCTGATTCACGTGCCAGTGGCAAAGCTCGGCAGTTTCGTTGTTGTATAAACCGAGATGCACGCGCAGAGGAACCTTGTCGCTCTTGAGAATGTTGGCGAAATCAAGATCGGTGGGTGCATCGTACGCGGGATTGCCGCCGAGGATGATGAGCAGATCGACTTTGCCGGAGTTGATGTCGGTCGCGAGTTCTTTGATCGATTCGGCTTGATTGACCGGGTTGATGTCGACAGGGTCGGTGTAGAAAACAGTTTTGCCGACATTGCCCAGGTTCTGATTGAACTGGTGAGCGAGGGCGTGAGCCTCGGGCGACAGATGCTCACCGGGGATAATCACACCTGCGCCCCGATGCTGACCGATATCGATGACGATTTGGTCCAATTCGTGGGTATCACCCGCGTCCATACGGGGAGTTCCCCAGTTACGTGCGATCTCCTCAATTTTCGAAGCTCGAACTGGCAGCCGATGATCCGCCTTCGCGCCCGAGCTCGACATGCCGCTCTCGATCACATACAGCCGGTTCATGTTGCCGTCGGGGTTGCGGCGGGCGGCAAAATCGCGGATGTAGCGGACATTTCCCGGAAAGCCCGCATAGAGAAAATCGGCGTCGAGCGAGACGATGACGTCGGCTTTCGAGAAATCGTAGCGCGTTTCGACCGGCTGCCCAAAAGCCAGCTTCGCGCCTTCGAGGACGTTATCGCGATTGACCGGGTCCCAAACATGCCACTTCGCCTGCGGATACGCTTTCAGGAAAGCGCGAAGCTGATCGGCCAGCGTGGGCGATGAAATTGTCGGAGTGAGAATGCGAATGCCCGCGCCCTGTACAGCTTTTTGAGCATTCAGCGGACCGCGCATGGCGCTCACAAAGCTCTGCCAAGACCGCAGGTCGCCCATTTCTGTGACGCTCTGGGACCGGTCGGGATCGTACATGGTAAGCAGCGCGGCCTGCGTAAAAATATCCGTTCCGCCGAGCGAGGCGGGATGCTGCGGATTGCCTTCAATTTTTGTCGGGCGGCCGAGATGGCTTTCTACGATCACCGGGCTTGCGTAGCCGCCAAGGGTCAGCGCGCTGGCGTAGAACATGGGCCGGCCGGGAAT
>JASHTD010000031.1 GCA_030040725.1 Candidatus Sulfotelmatobacter sp.
GCCGGTTGTAGCCGACGCGGGCTTCGTTGACCCTCCGCGCATTCGGAGTCCAGATCCAGTTGCCGCCCACCACCTGAGCGCGAGTGTGAATGTCGGAGAGCCATTTCTGCTGCAGCTCGGGAAAATCTTCCACCGTGCCCGAGTTGTTTCCGAAAAAATACATCCCGCTGATGCTGTTCCGATCGTTGAAGTGGTAATCGACTTTGCCGATTCCGTTATCGACGTGCACGACATTATTGAAACCGTTTGCAATATTGATGTTGGTCGTGTCGTTCGTGGGAAAACCTTTGCCATTGCAGGAAACTGTTCCCCCTGAAACAGAGCAACCGGAAATGGTCTGGCTCGCAGAGCTGACCTTGATCCCGCCAAGTTCCAAATCCGAGATGACGTCGGGAATGCTGTCGGCGCAGTCACCTGCAAAGCCGAACGCACAGGTTCCGTTTGAAGTCCCGTGCAGCATGAACGGCGCCGTCACGCCTCCGTAGGAGTTGCCCACGTTATAGCGCTGGCCTTCGTAGGCGCCAAAGAAGAACAACTTGTCCTTGACGATCGGTCCGCCAAGGCTGCCACCGAACTGCTCCAGGGTGCGGGGCAACTTCGGGGCCGGATCGGCGTTGAAGTAATTGCGTGCGTCCATCACGCCGTCGCGTCCAAAAGCGAAAGCCGTGCCGTGCAGCGTGTTGGTTCCGGATTTCAAGCCGACATTGACCACTGCCCCGGGTTTCCAGCCGTACTCCGCAGGCGGATTTTGCTGAACGTTGAACTCCTGGATTGAATCGATCGGCAGAATCGTTGCCGAGTCGCCGGCGATTCCGGCTCCGTTGATAATGGCCTGGCCCGAGTACGGCTCGCTGTTGAAAAGGCCCTCGACGAAATATGCGTTGTCTTCCGCACGCAGCCCGTCGGTGCTGGTCGTCGAGAAACCGCCGCCGGGATAGCGCATGACGCCGGGTCGCAATTGCAGCAGATTTTCGTAGTTCCGTCCGTTCAGCGGGAGATCGTTAATCTCGCGGTTGCTCAACGTTCCACCTAGCGTGGCGGAGGTTGCGTTGACCAGCGGAACCTCGCCGCTGACGGTGATGACTTCGGAGACATTGCCGGTCTGCAGCGTAAAGTCCGCACGCACATCCGAGGCGACCTCGACGGCAATCGTCGGCCGTTGCACCGCTTTGAAACCTTTCGCTTCGACGCGAATGCTGTACGTCCCGGGAGTCAGGTCGGGAGCGACATAGGTTCCTGCGTTGTCAGTGTTAAGCGTGCGCGATGTGCCGCGTTGCGTGTCGGTGACCACGACCGTCGCGCCGGCAACAGCGGCTCCGCTCTGATCGGTGACGGTGCCGAGAATGCGGCCGGCCGTGGTCTGGGCAAGTGCAGACACACTCAGCAAAATCAATGAGAGAAGGGAAACCGCTGTCCGGTGGGTTGGAGTAACAGGACGCGGAGACACCACTGCGCTTCGGAATGGCATCAGAATATCCTCCGTGGCCATTGGTCTGACAGCCATACCATTGCTTTGGACGGGAAGTCAAGAAAATTCGGTTGTCTTAGGAGTTCCGGATGAGTCAGAACAACACGTTGCCTATCGAATTGAGATTTCTTTAGTTACAGAGCGTTGCCGGGTTGAGATTTTCGCTTGCGCTGGTTGTCGGCCAGTGATAGCGTTTAGCTGTCATACCACCATACCAATCAAACCTGTGCTCCTCTCCTTCTATCAAGGCTCGAATGACACGCACGGCCTGGACCTGCGGTATAGTAGCCAGACCGCCAGTTCCCCCCAGCTGGTAAGGGCGGGAGGGTTTCCAGTGTATAAAGTCGTGCGAACTTCGCGCCTCTACGAACAAATCGTTCAGCAGATCGAAGACTCTGTCCTCAAGGGCTCACTAAAACCTGGCGATCAGCTTCCCGCAGAACGAGAACTTGCGCAGCAACTCGGTGTAAGCCGCACCGCGGTGCGCGAAGCGGTGAAGGCGCTCCGCGAAAAAGGCTTAGTGGAAGCGTATTCCGGTCGCGGTACATTCATCACCGACGGCACGTCGCATGCCGCGCGTCAATCGTTCGATCTGATGGTGAAAATCGGGCAGCAGGAAAGTTCCACGAACCTGGCCGAGCTCCGCCTGATTCTGGAGCCCGGCATTGCCGCGTTGGCCGCGCAGCGGATCGAAGAAGAATATCTCACGGCGATGCGCGAAGCGGTCGCGGTGATGGATCGCTCACTGAAAGATCCGGCCGCCTATATTGAAGCTGATCTCGATTTCCATCTGGCTTTGGCGGAGACGGTGGCGAATCCGCTGATTCTTTCTTTGATCGATTCCATCGTGGGATTGTTGCGCGAACAACGCATAAAGATCTTCAACGTGGAGGGCGGGCCGCAGCGTGGCCAGGTTCACCACAAGCGCATACTCGAAGCCATGGAACAGCGCAATCCGGAGATGGCGCGCAGCGCGATGAGCGCACATTTGGAACAAGTAAGGCAGGATTCACAGGTTTCTGAGAGCCACAAAATTCCGAAGAAACCGAAGCCGGCTGCAAAAGCCGTTTCGTAGTTTTCGCAATTGCCAGTCAAGAACCATCGCGGGCGGGCGGATTCTCAAAAGATTTCGGAGGTCATGGGCGGATGGCGAAAGTGGGATTCATCGGCCTTGGGGTAATGGGCGGCAACATGGTCGACCGCCTCCTCAGCAAAGGCCACAGCGTGACCGGTTACAACCGCACTCGCGCAAAAGCGCAGTGGCTGGTCGAGAAAGGAATGCAGTGGGCAGACTCACCGCGTGCTGTTGCCGCAGCTTCCGATTTCACCTTCGCGATGGTGACCAACGCGGCCGCGATCTCCGCCATTATCGATGGCCCGAATGGAATGTTGGCCGGTCTAAGCGCGGGCAAGGTGTTCATTGATATGAGCACCGTCAGCCCGAATGTGAGCCGCGCCACGGCCGCTAAAGTGCGCGAGACAGGCGCGGACATGGTCGACTCACCGGTTTCCGGGAGCGTCATCACCTTGCAGCAGGGAAAACTTTCGGTGATGGTCGGCGGCCGCAAAGAAACCTTCGAAAAGGTGAGGCCGCTACTCCTGGATATTGGTCCGAAGGTGACGCACGTCGGCGATAACGGCCTTGCGCTGGCTATGAAAATTGCCGTGAACCTCAGCCTGGCGGTACAAATGCTCGCTTTTTCAGAAGGGGTCCTGCTCGCGGAAAAAAGTGGCATCTCACGCGAGACTGCGGTTGATGTGCTGGTTCACAGCGCAATCGCATCGCCGATGATTCAATATCGCGGACCGTTTGTTCTCCAGCAGCCGGAAGAAGCCTGGTTTGACGTGAACATGATGCAGAAAGATATGGTGCTGGCCATGGATTTGGGCCGCCAGCTCGATGTGCCACTGCCGACCACTGCCGCCAGCAACGAGTTCTTGACCGCGGCCCGCGGCATGGGATGGACGAAATATGATTTCGCCTGCATGTTCGACGTGCTCGCGGTGATGTCAGGCGTTTCAACTCCAGTTACCAGGGGTGGTCCAAAGAGATGAATCCGGTGACATCCAACCAGGAAGCCCGCGAATCCGCCGCCGCGAGCGCTGCGACCGAAAAAGATCGGTGGATTCGCGCTTACAGGCAGATGGTCAGGATTCGCCTTTTTGAAGAACAGGTCAACGAGCTGTACACGCGCGCTTTGATGCCCGGGCTGGCTCATCTGTACAGCGGCGAAGAAGGGGTCGCGGTTGGAATCTGCGAAGCGCTGCGCATCGATGACTACATCACCAGCACGCATCGCGGGCACGGACATTGCCTTGCCAAAGGTGCATCGCCCGATCGCATGTTTGCCGAGTTGCTGGGCAAAGAAGCAGGCTATTGCCGAGGCAAAGGGGGCTCGATGCACATTGCCGACCCTGC
>JASHTD010000032.1 GCA_030040725.1 Candidatus Sulfotelmatobacter sp.
GATGCCATGCTCGAGGAAGTGAATCAGAAGATCCCGCTGCGGCGGCACGCGAAGCCGGAGGAGATTGCGGCGCTGTTTGCGTTTCTTGCCTCGGATGATGCGGCGTTTGCGACCGGCCAGGTCTTCACGATGGATGGCGGAGAAACGGCAGGAGGGTTGGCAAGTCGGTAGATTGGGGTTTTAGGGCTAAAGCGCGTATTGTGCAGGTTCAGGATTTAAGCCGGTACATTCTGTAGGGATTCCCTTCGGCTGCGCTCAGGGCAGGCTTTCGACTCGCACTCGCATGCGCTCGTGCTCGCTCAGAATGACAAAGGAACGGGCGCGAGTGTTCGCAGCGCTAGAGCGCTGCGCCACCCAAAATCCTAGCATGTTGAGCTTATCTTTTTGCGAATCGGGCGGCGAGCCGTACCATGCGCACGGCTCTATATAAAGGAGACAAGAGGCGAGGCAATTTCAGCGTTTGCCACTCGCCGGGGCCGGGAGTAAATGCGAGCCGAATGAGAAAACGCAGCCGATCGCTCGGGCGCTCGCGCAGGCGCATCATGAGACGGAAGTAGTCTGTTTTGTGTTCTTCCCAGGAAATTCCAGAAATGATCGAAGGAGCGACTTCTTCGGCGAGCGCGCGGGCCGCGCTGTCGGAGCGAAGCGCGGGTTCGAGCGCAGCGGGAATCGGCGTTTCTAGAAAACGGTTGGCCAGCAGCAAAGTCACGTGAAGAATGCGCATGATGCCGAGTTCGCGTGCGCGGGAGACCGCCGAAGGAAAATCCAGATTCCCGCGCTTGAGAATTTGCGCGATGTCGCAGAGCCAGATGAGGCGTCCCCAGACGTGCTTGGCCGCATGGAGGCAGAGCACGAGCAGGAGATCCTCCGGCGATAAGGTTTTTATGTGGGAGCCGGAGAGCGTGATCTCAGCGACTCGAGTGAACAGGGCATCCATGTCGTAATCGACGGCGTAGTAGCGCGGCTGCAGCGCCCATTGCAGTTCGAGCATGGCCTTTCCCAACGGACCATCGAAGGAATACTCATATCCGGCGGCGATGTAATCAGCTTCGGAAGTAGCGGGAATATCGAGGCGCGGGACGTATTCCAACTCACGAAGAGCGGCTCTGGCCCGAATCATGTCTCGCCGGCGCACGAAGAGATCGAGGTCGCCCACCTGTCGCATCGCGATATCTCCGTAATAAGACTCGGAGAGAACGACTCCCTTATAAGGAATTAATTCGATGCCGAGAGAGCCCGCGCGGTCGAGAATGCGATTTAATTCGCGGGAAAGAACGAGCGCCTTCTGCATGTTCGCTGCATACGCGGTGCGGAGTAGCTCGAGTGTTTGCGCGGGAACTACGTCAGCAAAAGGTGCGAGATTCTGATAGAGCAACGAAGAAACGCCATGAAAGTTGGCGCCGCGGAGAAGCGAAGGCCAATCGATTGGATGATCGTGCTGCGTGGTGAGCAGAGAGGGAATGTGGGTACGGCTGCCTTCTGTGGAGCTGGCGGCAGCGAGGAGAAGTTTCCACTCTAACGAACCGGCTGACATTCCCTGCGATGGAAAAGATCGCTGACCAGAGGGTTCCTGATCGAAGGGTCTCTGATTGACGGTGGTAGGCAGTGCGCTCATCCCAGGATTAAAGATTGAGCCATGTTAACAGGGCGGAAAAGGGATACCGAATTTGGGTGGTGGTTGATTTGAATTTTTCCCGCTGAGGCGTCATCCCGAACGCCCGGGCTTTTACCAGCGGGCGAAGGGATGACGCAGTCGAAAGGGTGACGGCCAAAATTTCAAACCGAACCACGACGGGAATTCGGATGCTGGTTTGAGGGAATGACCTGCGAGTGAAGGCTGATTACTTTCGTCATCTTCGAAAATGGTTTCTCATAGCTCGCTTCGGCGGTGGGTCTGTCAAACTAGGGGCAACGGCGAAAACAGCGGCGGTATAGAACCGCCGGATTGCAGATGGAAGTACTCACAGCCAAAGCGACGCGGCGCAGCACTCGATTGCGCGTGGAAATTCCGCTTACCATGACCAGCCTGGACCGCAGGCATGCGTTTGTGGCGGAGTGCGTGGCGCTGCTGGTAAGCCCGCAGGGCGCGGGGTTGCAGGCGCCGCAGCCGCTGCCGGTTGAAACTCCCGTGATGCTGAGCGGGCTGCCCGGCGGCGGAAGCGCATCGGCGCGAGTGGCGAACTGCCTGCCTTTGGGAAAAGACGAGAAGCATTTTTTGATCGGGGTATCGCTTTACAATCCCGGAAACGTCTGGGGGATTGCTCAACCGCCGGAGGATTGGGGGTGCGCGGCTGCGGCTGCGGCCTCCAACTCCGTGGCGGCTGGGAGCGGAATTAAGGGTGCAGAGAGTGCAAAGGCAGCCGAGCCTGCAGCGGCGCAACCGAACCGAAAAGAGGCATGGCCTTACAATCTTTTTTCCGGGCACACCGAGGCACATCCGGGAAAGAAGTAGGACGCACTGCGCCGAGCCTGCAGGTTGGCGCGATTTGACGCTGCTTCGGCTTCGGTTCGATCGGCGAGTTCACATGGATGATCTGCCGTTCAAGCTCTCCACTTCGTTCTTTCGTAACCTCGCGGCTACAAAGCCAAGGTGCCATACTCTACCAGTTATGCCGGACACTCCAGAAACTCCTCAAACTGGAAGCGCAAGCGCGGCGGCGGCGAAGCCTGCACCGGAGACGGACCGTCCATTTCGCGTGAAGCTGCGCGGGTCTGTGCTAACGATCATTCGACTGCCCAACCAACGGCAGTTGCGCGGCAAACTGCATCAACTCTCGATCACCGGCGGACTGATGAATGTGGAGAAACCGCTCGATGAGAAGCTGAAAGTCGAGCTGATTTTTCGCGTGGGCGAAGTCACGATCCGCGAAAAAGCGGAAATGCTGTTTCCCATGTGGGCAACGCAAGGATGGCTGCAGCCGTTCCGCTTCGTTGAGTTGCCGGAACAGAGTCGGGATGAGCTGAAGAGAAATCTTCAGTCATTCGTACAGGCGACGCAAAGCGCAGCGGCTTCGTAAACACGCCATCACCGGAGTTCTCAACAAACCATCCTTTCATCTTCAGTACCCGCCATCTCGTATTTCCGCGCCCAGGCGACTGCCGGGAAAATCCTCGTCCTAGGGTGCAGGAATCTGCTTCCGGCCTTACGATACTCATTAAGATGTCCGCTCCTTCGCACAAAGTCGTTTTTTGGGAAGTCGATACGCAGAGTGATTTCATGCTGCCCGGCGGCAAGCTCTACGTGCCGGGAGCAGAACGATTGCTACCCAACATTCGACGGCTTACCGATGCCGCGCGGCAGGGGCGGGTGTTTCTGGTTTCGCACGGCTGTTTTCACACGAAGGACGATCCGGAGTTCAAGACGTTTCCACCGCATTGCGTGAAAGGCACAGAGGGTGCTGCTTACGTTCCCGAAGCGCTGACAGAAAAAGTTGCGGTGGTCGAGAATGAACCCGATGCGAAGCTGCCCTCCGATCTTTTCGCGTATCAGCAGATTCTTCTGGAAAAACAGACGTTGGATATTTTCGAAAGCCGGCATGCGGAAGAACTGCTCAAGCGATTGCCGCACGATGCGGAATTCGTGGTCTTCGGGGTGGTCACGGAATATTGCGTTCGCCTGGCGGCCAAAGGGCTGATGAAACGCGAGCGGCGCGTGTTCGTGGTGAAGGATGCGATTGAAACGTTGAAAGCGGAAGAAGGTACGCGAGCGGTCGTGGAACTGACGGCGCTGGGGGCGAAGTGCATCACCACGGATCAGGCGCTGGCGATGATTGAGGGTCGCTAGCGGCCGTCTTGCGTATCGGGGCATGGCTTTAGCCATGCCAATTGATGGTCGAAAGCGCGGGGCTCGGGACCCGGCGGCGCCTAAAGGCGCATTCCCAAAACGTTCCGGCGTTCGGCACCCCTGAAGGCGTGCCCCGATATGAATCTTCCCGCAGAACGACAGAACGATCGATTCACTGGGTTATAATCCAGCGCCATGAGCCTTACTGCCGGAACAAAGCTTGGGCCGTATGAGATTGTCAGCCTGCTGGGCGCGGGCGGCATGGGCGAGGTGTATCGAGCGCGCGACTCGCGGCTGAAGCGCGATGTGGCGATCAAAGTATTGCCGCGGGCGCTCTCGGCTGACGCCGACCGGCTGCGGCGATTCGAGCAGGAAGCGCTGGCCACGGCGGCGCTGAATCATCCGAATATTCTGGCTGTGTTCGATATCGGCACCACCGAAGGCGCGCCCTACGTAGTTTCCGAGTTGTTGGAAGGCGAAACCCTGCGCGAGCGCTTACGAAGCGGCACTATTCCCGTTCGAAAGACTCTGGATTACGCCATGCAGATTGCGCATGGACTGGCAGCGGCGCACGAAAAAGGCATCATCCACCGCGATCTGAAACCGGAAAATCTTTTTCTCACAAAAGATGGGCGCGTCAAGATTCTCGACTTCGGGCTGGCGAAGTTGACGCAGCCGGAAACGGGTGATCAAACTCCGGCAACCATGACGCACGTGACGGAAGCGGGCGTGGTCATGGGTACGGCGGGATACATGTCGCCCGAGCAGGTACGCGGCGGAGTGGTGGGAGCGCGCTCCGACATTTTCAGTTTCGGCGCGATTCTGTACGAAATGGTTTCCGGCAAGCGTGCCTTTCACGGTGAAACTCCCGCGGATACGATGAGCGCGATTCTGAAAGAAGAGCCCGCCGACCTGAGCGAGACGAACCGCAACGTTTCTCCTGCGCTGGAACGCATTGTTCATCATTGCCTGGAAAAAAATCCGGAGCAACGGTTTCATTCGGCCAGCGACATCGCCTTCGACCTGGAACATCTTTCAGGAACGACGAGCGCGAGCGCCAGCGGGAAGATGGCGGCGATAGTGGCACCTGAGCCGAAGAACAAGCTGTTTGCGGTGATGGGGGCTGGAGTTGTAGTTGCGCTCGCAATGCTTGGGATCGGGTGGAAGATTGGCAAGGGCAGCGGCGCGACTTCGATTCCCGAATATAAGCAGGTCACCTTTCGGACCGGATCGATCGGAAATGCGCGGTTCACCCCCGACGGCAGCGTCGTTTACAGCGCGGCGTGGGACGGTGGTGACGATCAACTTTATCTTTCGCGTACTGACGAGCCCGGTGCTCGCGAGCTGGGATTGAAGAATGCGGAACTCCTGTCGGTCTCAAAAAACGGAGAGCTGGCACTGCGGATGAATACCATCAGATACAGCGGTTACGCCCGCAGCGGGACGCTTGCGCGCATGCCACTGAGTGGCGGCACGCCGCGGGAAGTAATCGAGAACGTGCAGGACGCGGACTGGGCCGCAGACGGCGAAAACATGGCGATCGTCCGCTTGATTCCGGATACCCTTCACTGGCGGCTGGAGTATCCAGTGGGAAAAGTGCTGCTTGAGAGCATCGGATGGATCAGCCACCCGAAAATTTCTCCCGATGGAAAGTGGGTTGCGTTTGCCGATCATGAAATTCCAGGCGGCGACGATCGGGGGTCGGTTGCCGTGATCTCCGCCGACGGTAAGGGAACGGAAAAGAAGCTTTCGACCGGATGGTCTTCTCTCGAGGGCATTGTCTGGTCGCCGACGGGCGATGAGGTCTGGTTTACTTCGACCAATGAGGGCAGTGCCCAAAATCCTCGTGCTGTAACTCTCGACGGCAAACTGCGCACCATCACGAACGTGCCCGGAGGGGTGTGGATGGAAGACCGCCGGAATGACACGATGCTGGTGATTACGCATCGGCAGCGCGTCGGGATTCGCGGGGTTGCCCCCGGAGGCAAAGAGGAGCATGAACTGGGATGGTTCGGCTGGTCCATCATGCGCGATATGACTCCTGACGGGCACAAGATTGTTTTCGAGGAAGAAGGGGATGGCGGCGGTCCGAACTATACGGTTTTTTTGCGCGACACGGATGGTTCACCACCTGTGCGCATCAGCGAGGGAAACTGCGTGGGCATCTCGCCTGACGCGAAATGGGTGGCGACCAAGCCGGCGAAGGGTGGTCCGCTAAGCCTAGTTCCCACGGGGGCGGGTGAAGCAAGACAACTTACGCACGACTCCGTGAACTACGGCCGCGTTCGCTGGATGCCAGACGGCAAGCATGTACTAGGGGAGGGCCTAGAATCGGGGCATGCGCCGCGCACTTACATGATTGATCTTGCCAGCGGCGATTCGAAGCCAATCACTCCGGAAGGCATTTCGGGAACTCTTCTGTCCCCGGATGGAAAGAGCATTGTGGTGTACGGCGGTGAGGGAAAAATAGGAATCTGGCCGCTGGATGGCAGCAGCATGCGCCCGATTCCGGGCCTGGACTCCACTTACTACGTGAGGCGCTGGTCGCCGGATGGATTGTCGGTCTATGTGGCTTCGAGCAAGATACAGGAGCGGCTGGCCAAGATTTATCTGGTTAACATCGCCACCGGGAAAATGCAGTTGTGGAAGACCTTCGGCGAGAACGCAGCCGGAATGGGCGGCGCCAGCGCGCCTTTGTTTTCGACTGACGGCAGCGGTTATGCCTACGTCTATGGGAGCATTCTTTCGGAAGCCTATGTGGTAAGGGGACTGCGGTAGAGATTCAGGTTGCGATGCTCTCGATGGTTTGGATTTCGTTTTCCGAAAGCTCGAGCGTAAGACTGATCAGATCCTGGCGCATGTGCTCGGCGCTTGACGTTCCCGTTAGTGGCAGCATGCCCACGGCGCGGGCGAAAGCAAAAATGATCTGTGCCGGAGTTGCGTTAGCGCGTGCCGCAAGCTTCGCGATGTAATCGCTGTGCACAACTTCCAAGTTGGCAGTGAGCAGAGAGAATCCCTGATAAGCTATGCCGCGCTCGCGGCAGAATAAGCGAACCTCGCGATCCCAGCCCAGCTGCGTGTAGCAGCGGTTTTGCACAAACTTCGGAAGTTCTGCGCGAGCCGCTTCCATTTGTTCGAGATGGCGCAAGGAGACGTTGCTCACTCCGAGCAGGCGAGCGCGGCCGGCGTCGCGTTCTTTTCGCATCGCCTCCCAGACTTCGGCGTCGGCATCAGTCCATCCATAATTCGAGGCGGGACCGTGCAGCACGTAGCTGTCGACGTAATCAGTGCCGACATGCTCGAGCGAGCTGGCCATCGATTGCACTACCTGAGCGGAAAGTGGCGCAGCGGGATCGTAAGGCAGCCGATGATCCTGGCCGGGGCGATAAGTGAATTTGGTCTGCAGGAAAAGATCGGCGCGCGTGACGATGCGGTCGCGATAAGCGGCGGCGAGCGCCTGCCCGACTCCGGCTTCGAAGTAATGGCGGCGCTGGTTGGCGGTATCGATGGCGCGAAATCCAGCGCGGAGAGCGAGTTCCACGAGAGTGGCGGTGCGCTCTTCCTTCCACGCAGTGCCATAAATGAAACTTGGGATCGAAACGGATTGTGGGCCGGGCATGAGAGCTTCGCGCAGTCGATTATTTCATCAAATCGACCACCGCTACTTTATTCACTCCGCTGCACGCCAGATATAAATGGCCGTCAGGAGTGGCGACCATGTTGCGGACCGTGCCACCGCCGGAGGGAATCGGCTCGGTGCTAAAAGCCTGCGATTTGGGATCGAACTTCACCAGCATATTCGGCTTGACGCCCGACTCGCTATACCAGACCGTGCCATCCTTCGTAATGGCGATTCCATAGGGCTCGGAGCTAGAGCCTCCCGGCGATTGCCATTCTTTGATCAGCACGCCGCGCGCTGGATCGAAGTGGCCGAGATAGCCGCGTGCGTAATCGGAGTAATAAACGGTACCATCGGGAGCCAGCGCGATGCGGCGCGGGCGGGCGTTCGAATTCGGCAGGCTGTATTCCTGAATCTGCATGGTTGCCGGATCGACATGGCCCAGCTTGTTCGAGCCGAATTCGCAAAACAGAGGCGTGTTGTTGGGCAGGATCACGATGCCATAGGGGACGGCATGCGGCGTGGGA
>JASHTD010000325.1 GCA_030040725.1 Candidatus Sulfotelmatobacter sp.
GGGCACTGAGCGCTCGAGATTTGATCACCCTCAACCGGGTCGTGCCATCCAACGGGAATCAGGCGGTGATCGCTCCCGGTACCGGCCTCGGCGAAGCCGGATTGTTTTGGGATGGTTCGCAACACCTGGTGTTCGCTTGTGAAGGCGGGCACGCCGATTTCGCGCCGCAGGGGGAATTGCAGATCGAACTTTTGCGCTTTCTGGCGAAACGTTTCGACCATGTCAGTTATGAACGCGTCCTCTCGGGACCAGGGTTGGTGAACGTATACCAATTCCTTCGGGAGCAGAATCCAGAGGACGAGCCAACTGGCTTTGCCGCGCAGCTCGATCACACCGACGCAGCTGCGGCCATCTCACGCAGTGCATTGGATGGGAGCAATCGCCTCGCCGAGCACGCTCTCGATATGTGGGTTTCCGTCTACGGCGCCGAAGCGGGAAATCTAGCCTTGAAGACCATGGCGACCGGAGGAGTTTTCCTCGCCGGCGGAATCTCCCCGAAAATTCTTCCTCAGCTCACCGGGCCGGCATTCATGCGCGCGTTCGCAAGTAAGGGCCGGTTACGCCCCTTGCTCGAAGGAATTCCGGTGCAGGTGGTGATGAACGACAAGGCCGGGCTGCTCGGGGCCGCTTGCTGTGCGGCGTCAAAAGCCAGAAACGGCAAACTGGGAGCTTTGTGAGCGCGAACGCCGAGCTTCGCAAGCTGACTACGCCGCAGGATCTTTTTCAAGCGGCGGCCGAAGAACTGATTCACGCGGCCGAAAAAGCGGTAACGGAACGCGGCCGCTTTACGATTGCGCTGTCCGGCGGGTCGACTCCCCGCAACCTCTACACCCTGATCGCGGCGAACGCCAGCAGCAGCTTGCCCTGGAATCAGATGTTTTTCTTTTTTGGCGATGAACGCCATGTTCCACCGGACAGTCCCGATAGCAATTTCCGCATGGCGAATGAATCTCTGCTGTCGAAAGTTCCCATTCCCGTCGAAAATATCTTCCGGGTTCCGGCGGAAAATCCCGACGCCCTGGCCGCCGCGGGAGCTTACGAAAAAACTGTGAAAGGCTTCTTTGCTTTGCCCGCCGGCGAATTTCCGCACTTCGATCTGATTCTCCTGGGCATGGGGCCGGATGGCCACACAGCTTCGCTGTTTCCCGAAACCGCCGCTCTGCAGGAAAAATCGCGGCTGGTGGTAGCCAATTGGGTAGAAAAACTTAATACCTACCGCATTACTTTCACTCTACCGCTGATCAATGCCGCATGGCGCGTGATGTTTCTGGTGAGCGGAATCGACAAGGCACCCGCTCTGCACGAAGTTTTCGACGGCAAGGAACCAGGCGAGAAATATCCTTCGAAGCTGGTTCATCCCGCAGATGGCAATCTGATCTGGTTGGCGGACCGGGCCGCAGCCAGCGAACTTTCAGCGGCTGCCTGAATCCCCTTCTGCTAGGCGCTCTATTGGTTTGCCTTCGGCTCAGCCGCGCCAGTTTGCGACTTCCTTGAGTCCCTGGCCGCGCGAGTGTTCAAAAAGCCGCACAAAATGGCGGGAATGCTCGAATTCATGAATGTCGGCCCAGACCTCGGCCTTCCACTCCGAGTCGTGACTTGCCGATTCGCCGCAGGTAGCGCAGCGGGTGTGCAGCGTCGCTTCCATGGCCTGCGCCACCGCCAGTTCCGGCAGTTCGATGAAGATGCAGCGCACTTCCTGGATTTCCTCGTATTCGTCGAGCAGGTGCTCGTAGCGCAACAAATAGCCAAACCCCAGCTTGCGGGCTTCGGCTTCCGCTTCCGGCCGCGTGTGAAAGGGACCGTATTCCGCCCGCAACTGCTCGGTAGAATCGCATGCCATCCAAAATGTTTCTTTGTAGTGCATTTCGCCCACCTGGGAGTACGGCGAATCCGTCAGTACTTCCTGATACCTTCTAGCTAAGCGCCAGCCAAATCGGAGTTGACCGTGCAATTCGGCATCCACTGCGGGCAGATCGTCTGGCCCAAGCCTTCAATGGTTTACGCGGCCAACACAATTCGGCTTCTGCCCCGTAGGGAAAGCTTTTGCAGCAGATTCCCCGGTTTTATAAGGGTGGCGTACGCGCATTGGCTCCCGCTCTGATCTCCTGCCCCGAACAGCGGCCCAAAGATGAGTCCCGCAACCTGCCGGCTTCTTCGGTCCAACTCTGGCCGCCGTGGCTGGCTACATACATCGCCAGCTCAAGCCGGCTCCAGACGCCCAACTTGTCGAAAGCACTGCGCAGATGATTCTTCACGACCTGCTCGGTTGTGCCTGTCAGCTTGCCGATTTCACGATTGGTCAGCCCCTGCCAGACGAGGGTGGCTACTTCGATTTCTTTGCTAGTTAGGTGGTCGCGTGGGGTAGTCATGACCTCGCCCCCATTTTCTCGAAGGCGGCGGTGGCCAGCCTCACGCGTTTGCGCCCTCCGCGGATCCCAGCCCGCAGAAACAGCGTCCGCAGGTGCTGCTTCACGGTGCGCGGGCTGATGCTGAGCTGGCCCGCGATTTCCTTATTACTGCAGCCCTGAACCAGCAGATCGAGGACTTGTTGATCGCGGGGTGTAATCTTCACCTTGTCCATATCCAGCATGGCGATTCTCCTTTTCTTCATCTCTGAGCTTTGCTTTAATCTCTAACCACTCCCAGCACTAAAGCACCTGCTTCGCCAAACCTTCTCCCCGCGCCAGGACTTGCGCTAAGCCCAACGATAGGGAGAACTTAAGGACAGGAACCACGCGAAGATCAGAAGTGCGCGCTGGAGGGGCGGCGTCCCAAAGCCGGAAAAGAATTAGGACTCTGTAATCACGCAAGAATGGCGTTCATCATTTCGACTCATGACCGACGGAAATCGTGGCCTCGGTTCGAACCCCGAAGGATGGTCGTTTTGGGCTTGCTTTCAAGATGCTTATGAGCCTTGAAGCCGCATTTCTGGCGGCCTCGAACTACGCATCAAAATTGTCGGAGGAAGAGGTTGGACAACAACAGATGCGCGATTTCAAAAAATGAACGCCCTGCTAGTCACCGAATTCGTTTTGGCACTCTCTTGAACAAAGTGCTCTGTTTTGCACAAGACGCAATCCTCGCGAAGCCATGCTGACGGACACCCTGAAAAAACCGGATCGAGCACATCGGAAGATCCGGCAGCGATACTGCCATCGAGTGTGCATAATGTTGCAGCTTACTTGGGTAACTTCCACGCGCTGCTTCTTCCATGTCACCGGCTCATCGCAAGTCCCGTAGAACTGTCTGCAAGCCGCTGATAGCTTTGGTTCGCCGGCGTTTGGGCTGAGTGAGGTTGCACCTGATTGGCCGCATTCGCATCACGGATCCGGTTGCTTGGCGGAAGAATTGCACTAGAATAGGGGAAATCCCCGACGAGTGCGAGCGAGCCAAAAGCGGCCAGGATGATTGTGATCCAAGAGCAGACCAAGCCGATGCTCGATGAGCATACTTTCCAGAAGGTGCTGGAAGCTGCGTTCGTGCTGCAAGAGCACAACCACCGATTGCAGCAACTGAAATTGAGCCTGGAATCGCAGAGCGAGAGACTTCGCGCAGAGGAAACCGCCGAGCAGGATCAGCTGCGAAACATCAAACCGAAATCTGAGGATACAGCCCGGCCAACGGCTGATTACACTTGGACCCTAGCGGAAATCGTCGAGGCCCAGCACCAGATTCAAACCCGGCATCTCGATCTGGACGCCGCTACGGCGGTGGTCTCCGACCGGATCGCTCGTATCACTCGGGCCACGGGCGCAGGCATTGGAATTCTCGAGGGCGCAACCGTTCACTATATCGCGGGATCGGGGTCGTCAGCGCTCCCGGTGGGAACCGAGGTGCCTCTTAAACTGGCGGTCTGCCAGGCCAACATCCGAACCGGCCAGGTAATTCGCTGCAAGGATGTGGATACGGAGTTTTTATTTGATCCGGAGCCCGTGCACCAGCGTGGAATCCGGTCTCTGGTGGCGGTACCCGTTCACTACGATGGCAACATCGTAGGCGGATTGGAGCTTTACTTTGGCGAGGTCGAAGGCTACGCCGAACAGGATATCCATACCTGCCAATTAATGGCTGGTCTAGTCACCGAAGCGCTGGGGCGGAAAACCGGCGCCGCTCTAAAAGAATCCATGGCAGCAGAGCGCTCCAGCATGCTGGCCGCGATCGAAAAATTGCAGCCCAAGCTCTCGGTGATGGCGAAAGGGGCTTCCGGTGCTGGAAGCGGCGAGAGCACATCCATTGTAAGCTCACCTTCGGAGACGATCGCCTGCTGGAAGTGCGGCAATGACCTGGTCAGGCAGGAGCAATTCTGCGGCAAATGCGGTGCGGCGCGGGCACAAGAATCAGCACCGGTCGCCGAGGAATCTCTGGAAACACCGGCAGTCGAACCGTTATCGCTGCCCGTTGTTGCGGACGCCGGCATAAGCGAGCCGTTACCATTCACGGAAGACGAGGCAGCCGAACTTGCGAATTCTCTCGCAGTCGTTCCAGAGGCTGAGGCCGAACACATTGAGCCGGAAGACGTCGCGTCTCCGGATACGGCTCTAGTGCTGGAAGGCGATTCCATCTGGACTTCCGCGGCCAAGGCGCATGATTTCTTCACATCGCTGTCGGCAAAGCCGGCACCGGGCGCATTGCTGAGATTCTGGCGCTCCCGGAGAGGTGATTTTTACCTTGGCCTGGCCATCGCTCTTGTACTGCTGGTGATCGGCTGGGGCGTCTGGTCAAATCAGACTGCCAGCGTCTCTACGCCAAACCCGATCTCCAAAAGCACAAACCAAGTCAAGAAAACCGGTGCGGAAGCCAGCCTATCGACATTTGACAGATTGCTCATCGCCTTGGGAGTTGCCGAGGCTCCCGATCCGCCGGAAATCAAATACCAGGGAAATCCCAACATCCAGGTATGGGTTGACTTGAACACCGCACAGTATTACTGCCCAGGCTCGGACCTTTACCAGAAAACGGCCAACGGCAAGCTCACTAGCCAGCGCCAGGCGCAATTGGATCAGTTCGAGCCCGCTTATCGAAGAGCTTGCGACTAATTCGTCCCAGACCGGATTGAGGCTCTGGGCAGAACGAACATACGAGTTCCGCCGTCATCGAAGTCATTCCCCCGATCTCGACAATTGCGATCAGGCGCGTGTCTTGCTCGATTCAGCAGCAAAAAAGGGCGCAAAAGGAGCCGGAGAGCGTCTGCGCCATATGCAAGCCTTTGGCTGCCGATAAGAGGCGAAGGCGCACCCCTGGAGATTTGTTTCCCTTCTGGCTGGTTCAGATGTACGCCGTCAAAATCTCAGGCAGGGAGTGTAGGCCCTTGCCTGCGAGACTCATACCACAAGGCAAGTTCCACCCGGTTCCAGAGACCCAGCTTGTCGTAGATGACGCGAAGATAATTCTTGACTACGTGTTCGGTAGTGCCGATCGCGTCGGCTACGTCTCGATTTTTCAGGCCCTGGGCGACAAGCTCGATGACTCGGTGCTCACGCTGGTTGGGAGTGCGCGGTCCATAGCGTTCGTTTGCAAACACGATTGCCTCCTGTACAGCAGGGTTGCGAGTTTGACTCGCTTGATTCCACCGGTGATTCCGAAACGGAGGAACAGCCGGTTAAAGTGGGCTTTTACAGTTCTGCGCGCCATTTTGAGCTGACTGGCAATTTCGGCGTTGTCGCAGCCTTGCAAGAGTAGTTCGACGATTTGCTGCTCGCGGGGTCCCAGTCGAACAGACTGCTCCGTCATTCGTTCCTCCAATCTTTGCATTTTTGCTTAGCTCGGTACTGCGCACACTGGGTTGTTTGTAAAATACACAGCATCCACAATGCCATTATCGGGAGGAATTGGCTGTGATTTCAGAACAGCCATTTCCACAGGCACTTGCGAACGAATTGAATCCTATTCTCAGTCCGGAATGGCGATTTCCAACAACACCCCAAAACACGCTGGGTAGATTTTTGTTGCGGTGGACATCGGCAAAATCCGCATAAATTGAGCCCAAATTGCGGGTGGAGAAGCAATCGGGACAAAAAACCCGATCATCGCTCCCTTCTGAAGGGTCCGGGAGTGCTAGCTGTCGCTCGAAGAAGAATTCAACAACTGTCGAGTGCGGAACGGGCCGTTCAGCCCGCGGGACGTTGCTTCTCAGGTAAATACCCTATGTGAAATTTGCTAACCCGGGAATGCCAAGGCAGCATAATTTACATGATTTACCGTAGACGGCAGATCCTTGGACCTGAGAATAAGCACGTCCCCGGCCACTTTCGCCGTAGATGAAGATGCGGCACGACGTCCGGCCGCTTAATGCACCCCCACCACGCCTTTAAACTGCACTACACTGTGGGCTCAATGACCAATACTTTTCACCCAAGACGGGGATTTTCGGCAGTCCGATCTTCCGAGGATCCGAACCCTCGTCTCCATGCAGAACACCGGAATCCGGGAGTGATGCGATGCAGCGTCTCCTGAGCGTAGTGGGTGCACGTCCGAACTTCATGAAGATCGCGCCGATTGTGAGCGAACTCCAGAAGCTTTCTGAGGTCCAGCATTTTCTGGTGCACTCCGGGCAACACTACGATGAAGCGCTCTCGGGAAGTTTCTTCTCCGATCTCAATCTACCGAAACCCGATGTCAACCTGGGGGTCGGGTCGGGCAGCCATGCGGTGCAAACGGCGGAAATCATGAGGCGCCTGGAACCGGTTCTGCTCGATTGGAAGCCGCAGATGGTTCTGGTCGTGGGTGACGTCAATTCCACCATTGCTGCAGCGCTGACCGCTGTGAAACTAGGGATTGATGTCGCCCACGTTGAATCCGGCCTGCGCAGCTTCGATATGACGATGCCGGAGGAAATCAACCGCAAGCTCACCGACGCGGTCTCTACCTTGCTGTTTGTAACCGAACAGAGCGGGGTCAATAATCTGAAGCGAGAAGGCGTACCGGAAGAAAAAATCTTCCTGGTTGGCAACGTCATGATCGATTGCCTGCTGCGCCACCGCGAGGCAGCTTCAAGGTCGCTGATCCTCGATCGGCTGGGCGTGCGGCGGAATGGATCCGCTTGTCTTCCGTACGCGGCACTCACATTGCACCGGCCGTCGAACGTCGAGAACGCGAGAACTTTGCAGGGCATTCTGACAGCGGTCGGCAATCTGGCCAAGGATCTTCCCGTGTTTTTTCCGGTTCATCCCCGCACGCGAAAACAGATCGACAATTTTGGCTTTGGAAGCTACCTGGCAGATTCCAGAACTGCCGACCGGGGGGTGATACCACTCGATCCGCTGGGGTATCTTGATTTTCTTTCGCTCAACGCGCAGGCCACGATGGTTCTCACCGATTCCGGCGGAGTCCAGGAAGAGACTACAGTTCTCGGCGTGCCCTGCCTCACCCTGCGGGAAAATACGGAGCGACCGGCAACGGTGGAGCTGGGCACAAACGAGGTCGTCGGCGTAGATCCGGATCGCATACTAGCTGCCGCGCGCTCAGTTCTAAACAATCCCAAGCGTCAGCCTCGACGCCCGCCGTTGTGGGATGGAAAAGCCGCGCAAAGAATTGTGCAGATTCTGCGCGAACATCGCCAATCTGCGTGAAGCAAACGAAAACAGGGACCTGACCTTGGGTTTGCAGTACACTCTACCTAAAGTTAGCCATATGAGACTTTCCGTCGTCATGCCCGTGTACAACGAGCGCACAACATTAAGGCAGGTTGTAGACCGTGTGCTGGCGGTTCCGCTCAACATTGAATTGCTCTGCGTTGACGACGGATCGACCGATGGTTCCCGTGAAATTCTGGCGCAGTTAGCCTCCGAACGAGCGCAAATCCGGCTTTTGAATCAGCCGAAGAATATGGGCAAGGGCGCGGCGTTGCATCGCGGCTTTCGAGAAGCCACAGGGGACTTCGTAATTGTTCAGGATGCCGACCTGGAGTACGATCCCGCGGAATATAGCGTTTTGCTCGAACCCTTGATTCAGGGACGCGCCGACGTGGTCTATGGTTCCCGTTTTCTTTCCGCGCGGCCGCACCGCGTGCTGTACTTCTGGCATTCAGTGGGCAACTGGATTCTTACCGTGCTCTCGAACGCGTTGACGAACATCAATCTGAGCGACATGGAGACCTGCTACAAGGCTTTCCGGCGGGAAATTCTGCAGTCTATTCCTCTAAAGGAAAAAGGCTTCGGATTCGAGCCCGAGATAACGGTAAAAATTGCCAAGCGAAAACTGCGGATCTACGAAGTGGGCATCAGCTACTGGGGCCGGACCTACGAGGAGGGGAAAAAGATCCAGTGGAAGGATGGGTTTAGAGCGCTGTGGTGTTTGCTGAAATATTGCCTCACGGAACCGGCGGTGACGAATCGATCCATCCAAAATGCGGAGGGAGCGGCGCTGGCGGCGAGTTCGACCACTGGCGAAGCGCCGCGCTGAACACAATAAAGGGTCTTTTCTGTTAAATCGTTCTATATAAGTTAGTCCTGCATCCACATTCGCCCCACGATGAACATCACTACCTGCGACTTCGAATTTGAGCCGCACACTGTGCTGCCCGAAAACGAGGTCCATTTATGGCGAGTGGACTTGGATTCTTTGCGCGAGTCTGAATCTCGCTGGCAGAAGATTTTATCGGCTGATGAATCGGCTCGTGCTTCCCGCTTTCGCTTTGCAATCGACCGGCAGCGCTTTGTTGTATCCCGCGGGCTATTGCGAACGATCCTCGGAAATTATCTGGCAGCTGATCCGGGCAGTCTGACTTTTTCTTATTCCAGCAAAGACAAACCATCCCTGGCACAGCCTTATTCGGAAACCGGGGTATGCTTTAACCTTTCTCACTCCGGCACGGTGGTATTGCTCGCCTTTACGCGCGGAAGGGACGTCGGCGTCGACGTGGAACAAGTTCGGAGCGACTTCGATGTAGCGGCCATCGCCCGCCGCTTTTTCTCTCGACACGAACAGAAGCAACTTGCGGCTCTTGCGAAAGAGAAGGGATTTGAAGCATTCTTTCGCTGCTGGACGCGGAAAGAGGCGTACATCAAGGCAACCGGGGATGGCCTATCGCTCCCTCTGCATCAATTCGACGTTTCGATTGCGGTCGGCGACGAAGATGCCCTGCTGGCAACCCGGCCGGATGCAGCTGAGTCGGGGCTCTGGTCGTTGCGAGAAGTTCCTGCCGGCGAAGGCTATGTCGCGGCTTTGTGTGTGGGTGGCCGCGACTGGAAGCTGAGGGACTGGACCAGCGCGCCGGCGTAAGTGAATCTCTCTAAGTTGGCAGAAACCTGGCTTTCAGATTCCCGCTTCGATACGCGAGCGAGGATCCAGATAATCGCGCAGTGCATCGCCGATAAAATTGAAGCTAAGTACGGCAAGCATGACTGCCACCGCCGGGAACCAGACAAGATGGGGAGCATCGAACAGATGTGCGCGGCCGTCGTTCAGCATAGTTCCCCAGCTGGCGGTCGGGGGCGGAACCCCGAGTCCGAGAAAGCTCATGGTCGCTTCGGCGAGGATGGCACCGGCCATGCCGATCGCCGCCTGCACGATCACCGGTTGAATGATATTCGGCAGGATGTGATGAACGATGATCCG
>JASHTD010000033.1 GCA_030040725.1 Candidatus Sulfotelmatobacter sp.
CTTCGAGCGTGGCCTGAGCGTAAAACTCGCCACGTTTCGATTTCAGCACACGAACGTTTGCGATGATGCCGGCAGTAGCAATGGTTTCGTCCTTGCCGGTAGAGCGGGTCATGGCCGCGATTTCCTCGATGCTGAGCGCCTGCAGATCCAGCAGCTTATCTTTGTACTTTTCGAGGGGATGACCGGAGATGAAGAAACCGAGGATTTCCTTTTCAGCTGCCAGGCGAGTTTGCTCATCCCAGTCGGGAATATCCGGCAACTTGTCATTATGAGCTTCGTTTTCTTCCTGCTGGAAAACTCCGAAGAGGCCGTGCTGGCCGGATTCGGCATCGCGCTGGGCCTTCTGGGCGCGCTCCATGGCGCGATCAAGAACGGAGATGAGCTGCGCACGGCGGCCAAGAGAATCCATGGCACCAGACTTGATGAGCGATTCGAGGACGCGCCGGTTGAGCAGGCGAAGATCGACGTTCTCGCAAAATTCGTAGATCGATCTGAAGCGCCCGAGTTTTTTTCGCGCAGCAAGAATGGATTCGATAGCGTTCCCCCCGACATTTTTCACGGCGGCGAGGCCGAAGCGGATGGCCGGACCATGGGGAGTGAAGTTCGCGTCGGAAACGTTAATGTCCGGCGCCTCGACGGCGATGCCCATCTCGCGGCATTCGTTGATGTATTTGACGACGTCGTCGGTGCTGCCGGTCACAGAAGTCAGCAGCGCCGACATGAACTCCACGGGATAATGGGTTTTCAAATATGCGGTGTGATAGGCAAGAAGCGCGTAGGCCGCAGAGTGGGATTTATTGAAACCGTATCCAGCGAACTGCGCCATGAGATCGAAGATCTTTTCGATTTTCTTCGCCGGAAATTTGCGCTGGGCCGCGCCTTCGACAAAGCGTTCACGCTGCTGCGCCATCTCTTCCGGCTTCTTCTTGCCCATCGCGCGGCGCAACAGATCGGCTTCACCGAGCGAGTAGCCGGCAAGACGGTTAGCGATCTGCATTACTTGTTCCTGGTAGACGATTACGCCGAGCGTTTCTTGAAGAATTTCTTTCAACTCGGGCACTTCGTATTCGACTTTTTTGCGGCCGTGCTTGCGGTCGATAAAGTCGTCGATCATGCCGCCCTGAATGGGGCCGGGGCGATACAGGGCATTGAGGGCGGTCAGGTCTTCGATGGAATCCGGTCGATATTTGCGCAGCACGTCTCTCATGCCGTGCGATTCAAACTGGAAGACACCGGAGGTAAGTCCGGTGTAGAAGACTTTCTGGTAAGTCTCGGCGTCTTCGAGCGGAATGTCGTCGAGCGCGATGTGCGTGCCGCGGGTCTGCGCGATGAGCTTGAGCGCGTCGGTCAGAATGGTGAGGGTGGTTAGGCCGAGAAAATCCATCTTCAGCAAGCCCATCTTCTCGATGGCGACCATGTCGAAGGCAGTGACGATTTCGTCGTTCTTCGTTCTGTGCAGCGGGACAAGTTCGGTCAGCGGACGCGGCGAGATCACGACGCCAGCGGCGTGAACTCCGGCGTTGCGCACCATGCCTTCGAGCTTCTTGGCAGTCTGCATCAGCTCACGAATCTGACCGTCTTTTTCCATCGCTTCGCGAAGCTGGGGTGAATCTTCAATGGCTTGATCCAGCGTGATGTTGAGCTGCGTGGGGACCATTTTGGCGATGCGGTCGACATCGCTGTAGGGGATATCCATGGCGCGGCCGACATCTTTGATCGCAGCCTTGGCCGCCATGGTGCCAAACGTGATGATTTGCGCCACATTTTCCCGGCCGTATTTTTGCGTGACGTAATCGATGACTTCACTGCGACGGTTCATGCAGAAATCGATATCGATGTCGGGCATGGAGACGCGCTCGGGATTGAGAAACCGTTCGAAGAGCAATTCGTGCTGCAGCGGATCGAGGTCGGTGATGCCGAGCGCATAAGAAACGAGCGAACCTGCGGCCGAGCCGCGGCCTGGGCCGACCGGGATGTTGCGCTCTTTGGCGTAGCGTATGAAATCCCAGACGATAAGGAAATAGCCGGGGAACTTCATTTGCTGGATGATCGAGAGTTCGCGCTCGAGACGCTGTTCGTAATCGGTGAGCGGGTGCTTGAGACTGCCTTGTTCGCTCGAGGCACGCAGCGTTTCAAGACGTCGCGCGAAACCTTCGCGGGTCACGTGCACGAAGTAGCTGTCGATGCTGTAGCCGGGAGGAACCTCGAATTGCGGAAACGGCGTGGCTACCTTTTCGAGACGCAGGCTGCAGCGCTCGGCGATGTCGAGCGTGCGAGTGAGCACTTCAGGGGAATCCTTAAAGACACGGTACATCTCGTCGCGGTTTTTGACGAAGAACTGGTTCCCGTCGAACTTCATGCGCTGGGCATCGTGAATCGACTTGCCCGTCTGGATGCAGAGCATTACGTCTTGTGCATGAGCGTCGTCTTCGCAGAGGTAATGGCTGTCGTTGGTCGCGACCAGGGGCAAGCCAAGATCTTTTTCTAACTGGAACAGGCCGGGGTGAATTTCGTGCTCTTTCGCTAATCCCTGATCCTGAATTTCGAGAAAGAAATTACCTTTCCCAAAAATGTCTGTGTAGGTCGCTGCGGCTGCGCGGGCGGCGGCATAGTTCCCTTCCATCAGGCGCTCGGCAACCTCGCCCTTCAGACAACCGGAAAGGCCGATCAATCCGCGAGAATGCTCAGCGAGAAATTTCTTGCTCACCCGCGGCTTGTAATAGAAGCCATGCAGTGAGGCCTCAGACGTGATTTTGACCAGGTTGCGGTAGCCTTCTTCGTTCTCGGCAAGCACGAGCAGGTGATTGTAGGTATCGCCTTCAGGCGGAGTGCGCTCGATATTGTGATCTTCTTTCTTGCAGATGTAGAGCTCGCATCCGATGATCGGCTTGACCCCGTGCTTGTGGGCGGCGTTGACAAAATGCACGGCTCCGAAAATGTTGCCATGGTCGGTCATGGCCACGGCGGGCATGCCGAGCTTCTGCACGTGATCACAGAGCTTTTCCACGTCGCAGGCGCCGTCGAGCAAGGAGTAATCGGTGTGCAGGTGCAGGTGTACGAATTGAGACATAGGCCTCTTTAATTTTACGGGAACGAGGCATTCTAGCGGGAAGTTTAGGGAAGACAGTGAGAGAGTTATTCACAGGATGTGGACAAGTTTGGCTAGTCCACCGCAACGGTTATCCCCAGTATTCTTAGGGCCCCAGCAAAAGCCCCCTTTTGACAAGACGCCGCGGTAACCAGGGACTTCCAGGCTTATCGCCGCAGGTGTCATGCACTTCGGGTACTACATCCCCCGATTAGCGTTGTCTAACATGGCACGATGGGTTTGGAGTGTCTAATTCTGACCGCCGATCCCGCCCTTTTAGGAGATATGCGGACGACTCTGGGCGCGCGTGGGCTCTCCCTGCAGTTCCGGCAGGACGCGGAGAGCGCGGTTGAGCTGGCTTCCCGCCGACACCTGGATGGGCTGGTGGTTGACTGCGATGTTTCGGGCGGCGCGCAAGTACTTGACCTGCTGCGGAATAGCCCTGCCAACAAACAAACCCTGATTCTGGCGGTGGTTAACGGCTCTGTTGGAGAGCGGGACGCGATCGAACTGGGTGCCGATTTCGCGCTCGGCAAACCGCTGCAGCAGAATCGTCTGCATAACATTCTCGAGTTAGCAATTCCCAAGATGGAGCGCGAGCATCGCCGGTATTTCCGCTATCAGGTCGACTTGCCGGTACGCTTCCGCGATATGGCCGGGCAATCATTCGTCGCCGGATCGATCCAGAACATCAGCGAAGGCGGTCTGGCAATCAGGCTTGCTGCTCCGCTCAAGATGAAGGGCGTGGTGATCGTTGAGTTTGATCTCCCGAGCGTCGAGCCGCAGCTATTTCATGGGAAGGCCGAAATCGTGTGGAGCGATTCGTTTGTGATGGGATTGCGATTCCTGTATATCGAGAAAGACGCGGCGACTTGCTTTCACTCCTGGCTAAGCTCGCTGGAAGCGCGGATGCGCTTCCATGAATCCGGTCAGAAGACTCCTTGATGGATCCCACAGATTAAGAACGTTGCCCGGCAGAGCTATTGGCCTTCGCTCGAAGAAGGCAGGCGAAATTCGACCCCCTGCGCGTCATTTGCCTTTTGCGTAGCAGGAACATCGAGATCGGAGAGCGGAATCTTCTGCGTTTTCCCGGGAGTGAAATTCCAGAGCGTCTGGCCAACGATGGCGTAGTTCTGAACCTGCTCCTGGTGCTGATCCCGGAACACCAGAACCGTCGCCGGAGAAGGCTGCGCGTGTTCCTGCTGCTGTGGAGGAGCCGGGGGCGTAGACCGCGCGTAATAATCCTGATCTCCTGCGTCCGGAGCGGGACGTAGCGGAACGCCCTGCTGTTGCATCTGGTTGGCTAAACCGTCGTCATAGCCGTAAGGCGCTGCTTGGTCGGCACCGGCATCGGAGTTGTCGTTTCCGTTATCCCACCACCAATAGGGATCGACTCCACCACCTAAGTACGGATAACCGTAGTAGCCGCCATAGCCACAATATCCACCCCAGCAGTTGTAGCCGTAGTACGGATAAGAACGAATGCGGAAACCGACACCGGAATGGTTGCGGCCGAACCTGCCGAGCGAACCCCGCCCAAACGCTGAGCTCCGTCCGTAATACCGAGGAGCAACGGAACGTCCTGCGAATCCGCCGGAACGCGCTCCGCTGAAGGCATGAGCGCCTCCCACATGACCAGCGAAACCGCCTCCGCTAAAGCCACTATGGCCGCCGCCAGCAAACCCGGCATGGCCGCCACCACCGGCATGGCCACCGCCGTGTTGAGCTGAAACGGGAACTGCGATGACAAGAAGGGCGAACGCCGCGATGAGAAGCGGACGATTCATAATGGCATTATATGCCCGGTTTGCTTGTGTCGAACCCGCAAAATTTCGATAGAGGAAGAACTAGCGTTTTCTGGACTTTACCTTCTTTTGGGCCGGTTTCTTTGCGGTTCTTGCCTGGAGCCTGGATTTTGAGGCGGTCTTATGGGTATGAGCGGGTTTTAACTTGCTCTTTGCCGCGTGAACCGGCGGCTTTGGCTTCGGTTCAGGCTTTGCTGCTGCGGGTTTCGTTTTGACAGCCGACGCCGCAGAAGATTGCACCATTGCAACCGGTCCAGCTGGAACCTCAGATTTTCCCTTCCCTTTTTTGCCCTTTGCGACCGTCGCAGCCGTTGCCGCGGTTTGCGCACCCGCAGCCGCGGCCTTGGCGGCACGCCCACGACGTGGCGGTGGTGGAGGAGGCGGCGGCGGTGGTGCGAACGGCTTAAGAAACTTCAAGGTCTCAGTACGCGAGCGCAGTTTGCCATCGAGCAACAGCATGAAAACGTCATGGGCGATCTTCGGATATATAGGCAGCTGCGGAGTGATGAGCAGTTCAGTCATCTCCGGCAGCGGGATGCGTTGCTGTGTCTGCCGCCACTTCGTGAGGAAATTCTTGATTTTTTGCGCTACCGCCTGCTGGCGCGCGGTGACGGCCAGGAACAAAATCATCTCCGGCCGGGCGGAGGAAAGCAGATTCCAGGTGCGCGACGGAGTGGCGGCTTCTTTACCGGTAAGGCGCTTGGCTAAATCCTTGGCGTGGTCTTCGATGTCGCGCCATGCTTCGACCAAATCTTTGCGGGGAATCTGGCGGCGGAGATCGGAAATATCCTTGTCGGAGAGCCGCGCTGTAAGGAAATGCATTACCGCGGCCGAGGGATCGACGGTGTAGCCCAGATCGACCATTTGCTGGCGGGTTTTCATCAGCAGCGCCAGGCCGTTGGCATCCACCTTGGCGGATGACCAGTGAGGATGCAGAACTTTCAGCCAATCCTCCCGTTCGAGAGCGCGAATGACGTTAAGAGGGTCATCCTCGTGCGCGAGTTGTGCGATCTCGTGTCCGATGGCGCCGCGGGCAATGTGCTCGATATAGTTATTCTCTTTGGCGGCGTTGTACCGCTGCTGCGTGCGCTCCTCAAGCGGCCAATGAAAACGCGCCGCGAAGCGGGTGGCGCGAATCAAGCGCGACGGATCTTCCGCGAACGAGTAATTGTGCAGAATACGAATCAGCTTGGCTTCGATATCAGCAACGCCGTTGAAGGGATCGAGCAGAAGTCCGCGCGAGCCTTCGTTCAGCGATAACGCCATCGCATTGACCGTGAAATCTCGGCGGCGCAAGTCTTCCTGAATGCTGGAGGGCGCAATGACAGGCGGCTTCCCGACTTTTTCATAGGTTTCAGTGCGGGCCATGCTGATTTCGGCGCGCACGTTGCCGGGAAGAACCAGCAACAGAGCGCGAGTGTCTTCATCGCGCCCGGCAATTTGCGCTCCGGCCCGCTCGAACTCTTTTTGCAGCTTCAGGGGGTTGCCCTGAACGGTGAAATCCAGATCGCGGATAGTAAAGCCGCTGATGATGTCGCGAATGGCGCCGCCCGTGAGGTATAGGGTGATTTCCGCGGTGCGGGCTATGTCCTGCACCAAATTGACGCCCTTCATCTGATCCGGCGTCAACCGGATTTCCATGGTGTAGATGTAATCAGCCATTCGTCGTCAAGCGATCTACGTCAAACAGCGTGAGCCCAAAGGTGGGCAATTCGAGAGAGCCGACCCCTACGTTTTTCACAACTTTTCCACAGGGCATTACGATCCAGTATTGGCGATTGCATCCAAAACCCGATACAAGCCATTCAATTCAAAACACTTATACAGTTCGGAGCGGCCTTAGGGTAACTAAAAGAGATAACACAACGTTGACAATTTGGCTACAGGTAACCTGGATTCCCCCGCTTGGATGAGAATTAGTGCGAGAATCGTTGCGTCGGATGCTGGTAAGTGTGCGGATCGTTTCAAGGTATGTGGCCTCAACGAAGCCTCCGAATTGGCGCTTGCGAAAAGGCAGCTGGCTCGGCCTGGTAGAGCCGGTCGAAATCTATGCCCTCAACCCACAAAAAAGTGATCGTGCGGAAGATGGACCGGGATTCCATTTCCGGATACGTCTCGCCAGCGCAGTTTGTGCATGAAGGCAAGCTGGAATTGCTCAATACCGCAGGGAACGTCGTCTCCATCGATTTGCGGGAGATTAAGGGCGTCTATTTTGTGCGTGAGTTTGGCGATTCGGAATCGCTGACCCGCAAGACCTTCACTTCGCGTCCCCGAGCGGAGGGGTTGTGGGTAAGGTTGAGATTCAAAGACAACGAAATTCTTGAAGGCTTGATGCCGTCCGATCTCACCCAGAACCTGGCAGAGGGCTATCTGGTAAATCCACCGGATCAGCGGTCAAACACGCAGCGAGTTTTCGTCCCGCGAAGCGCTCTGGAGTCTCTCACTGTGCTCGCGGTGATCGGGGCGGGCCGGCGCCCACGGCGCGGCGTTGCGGCAGACCAGCGGCAGGTGCCGATGTTTGAAGAGTAAGTTGCATCTCTACCTCGAAGGCCGCTGGTAGCACAATATCTGCTTTCGTTTACGCAAAGCATTCCCCTCGGCTCGGCTGAGCCCTGAAGATGCTAGCCGGCTGGTGTACGATCTATTCGTTTCCTCTTTTCGCAATCGATTATGAAACTTTCGTCCATTGCATCCGCGCTGCACGCGCACCTGGAAGATGGATCGCCCGAAACGGAAATTTCCGGCTTGAACGGTATTGAACAAGCCGGGCCGCACGAACTCACCTTCGTTGCCAATCCAAAATATGCCCCAGCAGCGCGGCGTACTCGAGCAGCGGCGGTGATCGTCGCAAAAGACTTCCCCGCTATTTCGGTGGCGACCTTGCGTGTGGAAGATCCTTATCTGAGTTTTGCAGAGGCGCTCGCACTCTTCCACAAACCGCTCCGTTACGCCCCAGGAGTACATGCGACAGCGGTGGTTCATGCAACCGCGAAGATTGGGCGCGGGGCTC
>JASHTD010000034.1 GCA_030040725.1 Candidatus Sulfotelmatobacter sp.
TAATAGATGGCAGGTCAATGGATTTTTCCTTTATAACCAGAACACACAAACCCTGCTGGCCATCTATACAACCTCGAGCCTGAATTACGGCAGCAAAATCAAGTACCAGATCAACCCGGATATGGCCTGGGCTGCCATGGCCAATATCAACAAAAGCGGCTTCAATCAAGTTGCTGGAGACAGCAGCCACGCCGAGAGTTTCACCACGATGCTGACCTGGAAAAAGGCCGCAGTCTCGGCCTTTTATTCCCAATCCTACGGAACGGCCATTCTTACATCGACCGGGCTGGTCACTACACCGGTGCCCTCACAGGTGCTTGCGCCCGGCTCCTCGATTCTCTATACGGGCAAGAATTACGGGGCCACGGTGAGCTTGTATCCCGTGCGGCATATGGTCGTCAGCGGATCCTGGTCAAAGTCGTTTGCCAATACGGATAGCCCGCTCCTGCTCAACAACAACGGCAACACGAACTATTACGGCTTCCTCGGGTATGAGTACAGGAAGTTGATGTTCACGTCGCAGGTGGTGAAGTTCAACCAGTTCATCAGCAATTCGGGGACACTGCCGAGTATGCTAACCTCGTTCTCATTTGGGGTTCAGAGATGGTTCAAGGGGTTCTAGCCCGAGCGATGCCGGGCCGGTGGGGAGTTCTGCGCATCGTCCTTCGGCTGGTCATCCTTCCGCTGATTGTTTTCGCGCCGGTCGTTCTTTCGTCCATCGTTTTTGCGCCGGTCGTTCTTGTGCCGACCCCTGCGTGGGCGGCGAGTAAAGGGAACGCTGCCGGCGTGCCTGCGCCTCCGGATCTGCTGCTGGAAGGCGGACGCACGCTGAAATTCGAACGCACTTTCGCCACGGAAAAGGAAGTGTTAGGCAAGCCGAAGTTCTGGACGAAAGTGCTGAACGTGGTGGCGGGCGAGCCGGAATACCGGATGATGATTCGCCCCTACAGCATCGCGGTGGATTCGCGCGGGCGCGCGATTGTGACCGATCCGGCGGCTGAAGGCGTGCACATTTTTGATTTCGAAAAACATAAGTACAAGTTCATCGAGCGCCGGGAAAAGGAAAACGATGCAATGCGATCGCCGCAGTGCGTGGCGCTCGACGCGCAAGACAACATTTATGTGACGGACTCGGAAGCGGGCAAGATTTTTGTTTTCGATTCGAGCGGCAAGTACCGGAGAACCATCGGCGCCATAAAAGGCGGGGAAGGTTACTTCAAGCGGCCGACGGGCATTGCAGTGGATTCCGCGGCGCAGCGCATTTATGTGAGCGACACATTAAGAAACAAAATTTACGTGATGGATATGCAGGGTTCGGTGCTGCAAACCATCGGCAAAGGCGGGACGGGAAAAGGCGAGTTTTATTATCCGACGGAGCTGCACCTGGATGGCGAAAACCTGCTGGTGGTGGACGCGATGAATTTCCGCGTGCAGTGGTTCGCGCGGAATGGGGATGTCGAAGGAACCATGGGGCAAGTCGGCGATTCGCCGGGACAGATGTTTCGTCCCAAGGGCGTGGCGGTTGATTCGGAGAATCATTTGTATGTTGTGGATGCGCTTTCGGGGCTGGTGCAGGTTTTCAACCGGCAAGGGCAGTTGCTTTATTACTTCGGAAAACGGGGCGCGAGCCTGGGTGAATTTCAGTTGCCGGAAGGGATTTTTATCGATCACAACGATCGCGTGTTCGTGGTCGATTCGTTCAATCATCGCGTGCAGGTGTTCGATTACCACGGGCTGAAACCGGGAAGAGGTGGGGCGCAGTGAAGAAGATTCTCATCCTCTGCGCTTTGCTTTTCACTGCGTCATTCGCTTTGGGGCAGACGACGCAGGAGGATGTGCTCGGCATTCACAATCTGGGGCCGGGATCGCCGGGACCGGTGAGCGGTCCGCTGCCGGCGTGCCAATTCTGCCATGCACCGCACTCCGGGCTGAACAGCACTAACCTGCCGAATTTGCCACTCTGGAGTCAGAAGCTTTCGACGGTCTCGAATTACACGTTATATACGAGCTCGACCGAGGTGAACCCTGAGTTGGAGCCGACGCTCGGCTCGGCCAGCAATCTGTGCCTGAGCTGCCACGATGGAACGGTTGCGCCGGGAACGAACGTTCCCTACGGCAGCCTGCAGATGACGGGCACGATGAACAGCCAGGATTTATTTCAGGGCACGTTGCAGGGAATTCATCCGTTCAATTTTCAACTGCCGCTGAATTGCTCGAACGACAATTTGCAGTCGATCGTGTGCAGCGGGACGACGGGAAATTCGGCGGTGCAGTTGGTGAGCGGCAACGTACAGTGCAATACCTGCCACAATCCGCATGTGGAGGGGATCGATCCGGTGCAGCTGGATTTTCTGGTGATGAACAATGCGAATTCGGCGATGTGCCTGTCGTGCCACATCACGCAACCGGGGCAGATCAGCGCGGTCCGCACTCCTGTGGCGAGTGCCAGCGCAGTGACTTCTGCGGCAGTTACAAACAGCACATTGGCGGGAAACGGTCGTACCGCCAATCAGTACAATCCGTTCACTCAGTGGAAGCAGAGCATTCACGCCATCGCCGTGCATAAGGTTTCGAAAAACGCCAAGGGGGTGGGCCCGTATGGGAGCGTGCATGAGAACGCTTGCCAGTCGTGCCATACTTCACACAACGCCCCGGGTGGTCCGCAGTTGCTCTCAGGACCGGCTCCAGAAAACCCGAATATGGATGCGGTCACGCAGAATTGCATCACCTGCCACAACGGGGGGTCGAATCTTTCGCCGGCAATTCCCAATGTTTTCGCCGAGTTCGCGAAGACCGGACACCCATTTCCTGCCGGCAGCAACAAGCACAGCTCTGTGGAAGACGTCGTGCTGAAGAACGATCGTCACGCAACCTGCGTTGACTGCCACAATCCGCATTCGTCAATGCAGACAGTTTCGTTTGCCTCGACGACGATTCGTGCATCACAGAATGGCGCGATTGGAGTAAGCGCGACCGACGGTACGACCACACTGAATCCCGCGCTCAATCAATATGAGACCTGTCTGCGCTGCCACGGAACCAGTCCGGGCAAACAGACGTTGGCGGTGTATGGCTATGCTCCCGCACGGACGAGCAACGGTGGAGATCCGTTGAATCTGATCATGCAATTCGGCACGGCCGCAACTTCGAGCCATCCGGTGATGCACGAAAGCAAGAGCCCGCTTCCGCAACCCAGCCTGTTGAAGTTCATGCTGAACCTGGACGGCCACACCCAGGGGCGAGCGATCACTTCACGCATTCTCTGCACCGACTGCCACAATAGCGACGACAATCGCGAATTCGGCGGCACCGGGCCCAATGGCCCGCACGGATCGCAATATACCCACATTCTTGAGCGGCGTTACGAATTCAGCCAGGTTGCTCCGGGTCTTCCGCCCGCGGCCGGACCGGGCAGCACGATCACGAATCTGCTGCCGCCGATCACCGATCCTTCCGCTGGCGGACCGTATTCGCTGTGTGCGAAGTGCCACGACCTGACCAGCATTGTTTCCAACGCCAGCTTCAGCAAGCACGCGCTGCACATTAACGCGGGATTTTCTTGCTCCGTATGCCATACCGCCCACGGCATGGGGCCGAATTCTTCGAATGTGACTGGTGAACGCATGGTGAATTTCGATCTGAAAGTGGTGGCGGAGAATGCGAACTCGAGCTTTTTCCGCTCTCCGATCTCCTATAACCGCGCGACCAATACCTGCACTCTCACCTGCCACAACTACAGCCACAATCCGGACGGGACGGTAACGCCGGCGATTAACACGGCGAAAGTGCCTGCAGCCGGGAAGCGCTGATGAACAAGATGTTTCAGCTGCAGCCTTCCAAACTTCAGTAGGCCGACGAGTGTAAACGCCTTTCATGAGAAGGTGTTGACCCTATTGATGCCTAGCGACCCTCAATGAGTGTTATCGGGATGTTACAGCAAGTACTCAGGCACGATGATAGGCCGGGCGCGTCAACTCGTTTCGTCGGCAGCACTCTTGCGCTTTACGAAGGATCGCAAGATGTATATGACGACGCCCGCAAGAATCCACCAATCCAGATTTCGCTCGGACCAGACCATCAGTTCGAGAACAGAAAACATCCATACCGCTGCCACAATTCGTGCCCAAGCCC
>JASHTD010000035.1 GCA_030040725.1 Candidatus Sulfotelmatobacter sp.
GGACCAGCTTTTGTGACGCGCGTAGTTACCCAGATGTATTTTCCGGGCGATCCGCTCCTGCCCCACGACCCAGTCCTCCACTCGATTCCGGATGAGAAAGCGCGGCAGCGGCTGATTTCGAAATTCGATATCGAAACCACGCAACCTGAATGGGCCTTGGGTTTTCGATTCGATATCGTTTTGCGAGGATGCGGAGCCACGCCGCTGGAGAAATAACATGGGCCTATCAACAAGCGATCTGACGCCGACCCCGTCGCAGACAGTAGGCCCCTATTTCCATCTCGGCTGCATTGACACGCACGCGGTAAGTTGCATCGCCGGCAGCAAGGCGAAGGGTGAGCGCGTGCGGCTCATTTGCCAAGTGATCGATGGAGATGGCCTCCCAGTGGACGACGCGATGATTGAAATCTGGCAGGCGGATTCCGAGGGGCGGTACAACCATCCAATGGACGAGAACGCAAATGGGACCGATCCACATTGCACCGGATTTGGAAGATTGGCGACCGATGCGAATGGGTTTTGTATCTTTGAAACCATCAAGCCGGGACGAGTTCCGGCGGAAGCCGGCAGGTTGCAAGCTCCGCATTTGAATGTTTCTGTATTCGCTCGCGGCATCCTGAAGCAATTGGTGACACGTGTCTATTTTGCGGATGAACTGGCGAACCAGGAGTGTCCAGTTTTGAATCTCGTTCCGTGGGAGAGGCGTGCGACTCTGATGGCTCGTCCTGATATTCAGAAACCCGGCGACTGGTACTTTGCCATCTATCTCTGCGGAAAAGATGAGACCGTGTTCTTTGATGTATAAAAGCTGGATGTGTAAAAGTCGGCTGTCCTATTTGCATCTCCCGTTCCAAATTAAATCGGCCGTACTGCAGTCTGGAGTTGCTGATGCCGGTCCGCTTGATTGACAGCCTGGCTAGCACTGAGCCGCTCGCAGAGCTGTTTTCCGACAATTCGATTTTGCGGGCCATGCTCGCTTTCGAAGTTGCGCTGGCGCGCGTCGAAGCAAGATTAGGCGTTATTCCCCGTGCAGCCGCTGAAACCATCGCCACTGCCGCCGACTCCGGCCGATTCGATACCGCCGAACTTTCCCGCAAAGCTTTACGTGCAGGAACACCGAGTATTTCATTCGTGAAAATGCTCCGGCAAATTGTCGCAGCCACAGATGAAACGGCGGCAGGATTCGCGCATTGGGGTGCGACCAGCCAGGACGTCTCTGATACAGCGCTCGTCATCCTGCTCAAACGCGTGCAACCTTTGATTGAAGCCGACCTCGCCCGCATCGAGCAGGCCCTGCATACACTCTCCGAGAAGCACAGCAATACCGTGATGCTCGGCCGAACGCTGCTGCAGGCTGCCCCGCCGATCACCTTCGGACTGAAGGCTGCGGGTTGGCTCGCAGCCATTCGCCGTGGCCGAGAGCGGCTGAGCCGTGCCTTTGCCGAAGTGCTGGTAATCCAGTTTGGTGGCGCAGTCGGCACCCTCGCCGCGCTCGGTGAGGAAGGCATGAATGTTGCTCAGGAACTCGCGGTCGAACTCGGATTGGGATTGCCCGATGCACCCTGGCACACGCACCGTGACCGGCTCGCTGCATTGGTTTGCGCCAGTGCAATCGTGACCGGATCGCTCGGTAAAGTGGCGCGTGACATCAGCTTGCTCATGCAAAACGAAGTGGGCGAATTGACCGAACCGCAAAGTGAAGATCGCGGCGGCTCTTCCACCATGCCGCACAAACGGAATCCAATTGGGTGCACGGTCGCGCTCGCCGCGGCCAATCGAATGCCAGGGCTGGTTGCGTCCTATCTTTCCGCCATACTGCAGGAGCACGAACGCGCAGTGGGTGCATGGCAATCCGAATGGCCAACTGTCGTGGCCGTGATGCAGGCAACCGGCGTCGCTGCCGCATCTGTGGCAGAAATCTCAGAAGGTCTCACGGTTGACGCAGATCGGATGCGAAAGAACCTCAGCGCAACGAACGGAACGATCTACGCGGAAAAAGCCACGATTCTGCTTTCAGGCAGGCTGGGCCGCGACCAAGCGAATCGTCTTGTCGAGCGTGCGGCTAAGCAAGCCGTCGTCAAAAACAGGCAACTCGCCGATATGCTTGGGGAAATACCGGAGGTTGTGCGGTGTCTCGACACGCAAACTTTGGAGCGCCTCTCCTTGCCCGAAGACTATCTCGGCTCGGCTGAAATTTTCCGGCAGCGCCTGCTGCAAAATAGACCGGGCATCCCCAAGAAAGATTAACCCTCCATGCCTTTCATCACGACGAAACAAGTTCGGATCTTCTATCGGCTCGAAGGCAACGATGGCTTGCCTGTGCTCGTCCTTTCCCACTCGATTGGAGCCGACCATGCGATGTGGGAGCCACAGGTGCAGGATTTGCTTCCGCATTTCCAGGTTCTGCGATTCGATACGCGGGGCCATGGTGCGTCCGACGCTCCCGCCGGCGACTATTCCGTCGAACAACTGGGGCACGATTCTTTGGAATTGCTGGACGCGTTAAAGATCCGCAGATTTGCCTTTTGCGGCCTTTCCCTCGGTGGGGCTATTGGTCAATGGCTGGCGCTCCACACGGCTGACCGACTGACAGCACTGATTCTCGCCAACACATCTCCTCGCTTCGGAACGCCGGAGAACTGGAACAGCCGAATTGAGGCGGTGCGCCAGGGAGGAATGGCGGCGATTGTCGAAATAGCAATGCAGCGCTTTTTCTCGCCAGAGCCCCCCGCAGAGTCAAATCCCTGGGCATCGAGCATTCGCGCGGTGGTCCTCGGAACGGATCCTTCGGGCTACATTGGCTGTTGCGCAGCCCTTCGAGACTTCGATTTCACCGGTAGACTCTCTCAAATTAAAACACCTACTTTGGTGATCGTCGGCGAGAAAGATGTGTCGACGCCGTTGGCCGGAAACGGGGAGGAATTTGTTCGCAACATCGCCCGCTCCGAACTGGTTCACCTGCCGGCCGCTCATCTTTCTAACCTGGAGGCGCCCAAATCGTTCCTCGCCGCGTTGTTTTCCTTTCTGAAGCCACGAGCCCGCTCGTCTGAGGAGGCTTTAGAATCCGGGTTTGAAGCGCGGCGGAAAATCCTTGGCGACGAGCATGTCGACCGTGCGATAGCCGGAACTATCGACTTCACCTCAGATTTTCAAACTCTGATTACGCAATATGCCTGGGCAACGATCTGGACCAGGCCTGGCCTTGACCACAGAACACGACGCCTTCTTGTCCTGGCCACGATGGCAGCTTTAGGACGCTGGGAGGAGTTTCGCCTGCATGTCAGCGCGGGACTACAGCATGGGTTGGAGGTCTGCGATATCAAGGAAGCCCTCCTCCAAACCGCGGTCTACGCGGGCGTGCCCGCCGCGAACACCGC
>JASHTD010000326.1 GCA_030040725.1 Candidatus Sulfotelmatobacter sp.
GGACAAAACAATGTCGCTGTCGGCTACAGTTCCCTGCTACAGAACACCACGGGGAGCTCCAACACGGCAGTTGGTGCCACTGCAGGTATCACCGCCGATAACAGCGCCATGACTGGATCCAACAATACTTTCCTGGGTTCTAACGCTATGGCCTCGACCGGTACATGGAGCAATGCCACAGCCATCGGGTTCACTGCGCAGGTCGCTGAGAGCAATGCAATCGTGCTGGGCGGCACGGGCACAAATGCAGTTGACGTCGGAATCGGCACGACCAAACCTCTCGCCAGGCTCACCATCAGCGGATCAGAGACCACCGCCAACGGTTCGGGAGCCGGCATTCAGCTCACCAACACTGCTTCCGGAGGAATGGATTATTACTTCCGAGTCGGCGCCACCGGGACCAACACAGGAGCTGGGAATATGAGCATCGCCAATGATGACGAGTACATCATGACTTTTACTCCGCCCGGGAACGTCGGCATCCTGAACCCGAGTCCCTCCTACACTCTCGACGTCTACGGCACCGGCCATTTCACATCGGCAGTCACGTTCGGCTCGCCGGTGACCTTCGCCAGCGGGCAAACCTTCCCAAGCACTATCAGCGGTGTGACCGCGGGCGCCGGCCTTAGCGGCGGTGGAACAAGCGGCAACGTCACACTTTCTCTGGCATCAAACGGGTGCTCTCCGGGATATGCGATTACCGCTTTACCGACTGTTTGCTCGCCCTTCGCTAGCCTGGGAATGAATACATTCACTGGTTCCCAGACGGTGGGCGGCAATTTGATCGAAACGGCGAACATTGGCATCGGCACCGCCTCGCCGGCTGGTCCCTTGCATGTTAATGGTCCTTATAGCGCGCCAGCTTCCGGCCAAGCATCCGGCAATAATGGGTTATTGCTGGGAACGGACGGAGATACGAGCTACAAGTGGGTTCAAAGCTACGGTGGGCCGTTGGCCCTCAACCCCGAGGGGAACAATGTCGGCATTGGGACGTCGACGCCCAATGCGTCGCTAGCTGTGAATGGCAGTTTTTCCCTCGGAGGCGACACGCCGATGAGCCACAACCCAAGAATGACATTTTCCAGCTTTCTCCCGGGGAACCTCGGTAACGACCCCATCGGCGGCGTATTCATGAACGATGTCGCCATCACGATCACGAGGCTCACCGCGACTTCAAACAGCCCGGGCGGCGGTTGCAGCCAGTATGCGTCGCTCCTAGTTAGCGGATGGAATACGGATTCCGTATATTTTACTTTGTACCTGAACCTGTTCGACGGGGAGGACTTGTCAGACTCGGGCGCTATCAGCGTCAGCATACCCGCTGGAGCCGGGGTTTACATCGCCAGCACAGGAGCCAGCGGCTGTGGGGTGACAGGCCAGTCGCCGTCCGATGTCAACGTCACCATGCAGTACGTGATGAACTGAGGTTTGTGCGCCTAAGAACGGGGCAAGAGTGATGAGAATGCGCGACCACCTGCGGTCTGGCGCTTTCTACATTTTATGTGGAGATTTGTGGCGCTGCTGCTGAAAAACAGATCACAAACCGGGCGCAATAAACGACCCATATCGGAACAAAGGTAGTGCGAGATTTCAGAAGGGGAAGAACAAGTGAAAAGGCCCGGGACGTTCGCAACTTTCACAAATCACCCTAATGGGCCGGCCCAGCTTTAGTTTTTGTGCGCCACCCCGTCGGGGCTGCCCTAGCTTTCGCGCTTTTCGAAAGGTGGCACCGCGCGATTTCGGGTCCATGAATTTTGAAATGAGGAGAAATCAAATGAAAAGAATGCAAGTGGCGGACTTGCGGAATTTGTTTAGAGCGGGCAAGCTCGCTCGATGGCAGCGGGCCCTTACGGTGGCGGTTGTGTGCGCCGGAACGGCCATGATGGCGCAAACACCTCTGGCTAGTTTCAACGGTACCGATGGCAATGAGCCAAACGGTCTGGCGCAGGGGACGGATGGAAATTTCTACGGCACCACGCAGCTGGGCGGCGCCAAGAACCTGGGAGCTATCTTCAGAATCACACCCAGCGGAAGACTGGGCGCTTTACTCAGCTTTAGCGGCACTGATGGTTCCTACCCCAATGCCGGGCTGACCCTCGGTTTGGATGGCAATTTCTACGGCACAACGGGTTCCGGAGGAGTGAATGAAGGAGGCACGGTTTTCCAATTCAATCCATCCACAAGGAAGCTGACCGTGCTATGGAATTTCCCCAGCGGCAAAGGGGATGGCAGCGAGCCGCAGGCATCTCTGGTCCTCGGCGCCGATGGCAACTTTTATGGAACCACGGCTCTGGGCGGAAAATACAGCTCGGGCATGGTTTTCAAGATCACCCCAAGCGGCACGCTGACCTCGCTTTACAGCTTCTGTGAAGAGGGCTATCCATGCCAAGCCACTGGCATGCAGCCTGAGGCCAGCCTGGTGCAGCTGGCCGGCTCACCTTTTTACGGCACAACCCGCGAGGGCGGAGAACACATGTCAGGCACGATATTCCAAATTACTCCAACGGGAACGCTAACTAAAGTGTACGACTTTGAGAACTCGCCTTCTTCTGGATTGGTGTCAGAAGGGACTCATCTTTACGGAACAGCGGGCTACGGCGGCGCCTATGGGTACGGATGGATTTACGAAATTGGGTATTTGGGGGGCCCCCCCGCCACGATCTACAGCTTCTGCTCGCAGACCGGCTGCCCAGACGGCGAAGATACCGCGGGACAGCTGCTTTTGGGAAGTGATGACAATCTCTACGGGACAACCTACTTCGGCGGTAGCGACAATGACGGCGTTGCTTACGAGTTCAATCTCAGCACTAACGCGTTCACGACAATGCACAGTTTTGTCGGCAGCGATGGCCTCAACCCGGCATCCGGCATGATTGAAGCCACGAGCGGGGTATTGTATGGAACCACCACCGGCGGAGGAGCGAATGGCGATGGCACGGTGTTCAGTCTGAGATCTTCGACTTTGCACGGCTTCATCGAGTCTGTCCCTATCGCCGGTCCTGTGGCTGCGAATGTCATTATTCTCGGAAACAACCTGACTGATGCAACCAGCGTTACATTTAACGGCACGGATGCGATATTCAGAGCCGTGTCAAATGCCGAGATCACGGCGACGGTTCCAAGCGGCGCAACTACGGGCAAGGTCAAGGTAGTTACTTCAACGGGCAAGACACTGACCAGCAACGTGGAATTCTGGGTCACGCCTTGACTTAGCTCGCGGCGACGCTGCTGAAGGGTTTGCACCCCTTTTCCATGCGTCGCAGCTTGGCGCTGAGGGACGGCGCCCAGGCTCAAAAACGAAATCGACGAAAGGCGCCCAGAAGCATCGGGCGGCGCAAACTCCCGCTATTTTTAAGAACATGGGCGCCCTTCAGTTGCTGACCCGACGCTCTATTAAATACACAGGTCCTGCAGTCTTAGGCAGTTTCTCGTAAGGGTCTCCCGCGAACGCGAAACTGGCTGAGGTGGCACACCTAGCGCGGCGCTCCTGCGCGCCGACGGAGCCTTACGAGATTCTTCAGCAGCAACTGTCGACTCGTCGTCCGATAGCGTTGCAACTTGCTTAGGCTGACGGTCGAGGCATCGTCATCCATCGCATTCTGCAAACACTTCTCTTCCAACTTCAACGCCCGCTGCTGATGAGACCACTCCACGATGATGGCTTGCAGCAGCTCGTCGGCACGCTCGTCGTCGATCACAGATTCTTTTCGCAGACGTTCGCACAGCGCGCGCAACTCGGGGTCGATTGGCGCGCCATCAGGAGCAAACAACCCCTTTTCACAAAGTAGCCCGTGCGTCACTGCGTTACGGGAGCTGTAAGCCTTGCCCCTCTCGGTCCGCGGGCCCGTGGACTTCTTCGCATTCGCGCGATTGGCCAGCAGCTTGCGCTCGGAAATCATGCGCGGTCGAACCATCTGGACTGAAGCTTGCGTCCCCCCCGCTTTCTGTCCAGGCTCTTCCTCGCTCGCGGTCAGCACTTTTGAGGGTGCTGGCTGTACGCTGGCATCGGAGGGGGGCGAGGAAGAATGGCTCTCAGCGCTATCTAGCGGCAACTGATTTCGATTCGGTTCGGACATCATGGACTCCTGTTTATGGCTGGCGACACGGGACGGCGGGATGAACCCGCTCGCCCGTGCCGCCAGTAAGGTTATGCGGCTGTGGGGAGGTCCGCCGCGGGAATTTCGCCAGCACTGTTTGCCGCGGGCTCCGTCTCCTGCGTGGAGGCGTGATCCTTCGGCGGCAGAGGCACCGCCGTGGAAGGCTGGACCTGCGGCGCGCGCTCCTGCTGATTGCTAGTTTGTGCTCCCGTCTCCGCGGCAGCCCCGTCTGTTGCTGGCTGCTCTTGGATGCAAGCCGCGCTGGGGGATGTGGTCGACGCCACCTGCTCAGGCTGGTCCGATTTTCTAGTAGCATTCGGCTCCAATTCAGGTGAGGAATCAGCGGCAGTCGCCCGAGCTTCGGTTGTTTCCCAGCCAGCTTCGAGCGCTGCTGCTTCTTCATTTTCCTTCTCGATTTGCCTCAGCATTTGCAAACTTTTGTCGAGGTTGCGCCGCGCCGCGCCGACGTACCGTGTCATACAATCCATATAATTCTGATAAAACGCATAGCCCTCGGCCATCGACTTTTGCTCGTACTCGAGTCCTTTGGACATGCGCCAGTAATCGGTAATCAGCATTTCAATGTGTAACAAGCTGACTACATCAACCCGATTGGGATCAAAGCGGTCAGTGAGGCTGCGGTGCAGTTCCTGAATCGCATCTTTCGGTTTTCTGTTGGAATCAGCCGTCTTACGAACCAACAAGCCGTGCTCGCCAGGTTGGAAGGTGTTTCCCCAGCCGCGGCTCGACCGCCGTGAGTTCGTCTTGGGGGTTGGTGGGTTATTGGTTTGTGCCTTGGAGACGGTCGGGTTGGATTTTGCTTCGACGTTCTCCAGCCGAGTTTTGTAGTTTTTGTTACTTTCAGAAGCCATTTCGGCCTCCTCTAAATTGTTGAATTGAGGTGGGCGGGAACGATTCTCACCCGTGGATTCAGCCAGCCCGAATTGGTTCCGGCGAGACTAAATCCCCCATAAAGTGATACCGATATTCGCTCGATTTTATTGGTTAACAATGGCGCGAGAGCTCCGCCGGTTTCCGCCATCAAGCCGGCGCAATTTGGACGTCAGGGGGCCCTGGTGTGGGAGGTCCTGCCGCAGGCAGGGCTAGGGAAAGCTTCCTACCGAGCGGCTCCCCTGCCGGGAGTGGGATCGGGCGGAAGGAGTTTAGCGCTCAGTCAGATCGAACCCGAACCTAGTTTCCCACAGCACGCCAGTGGCCAAGGGGAGGTTTTTCCCCTCTGACATCGTGGAATGACCTGGATAATTACCCGGGCCGGGCACACTCACCAGAAAGACTCGCGTCTGCTCCGGCTGGCCCTCGATCTTCACTCCCAGCCACTGCGCTTGTCCGCTGGTGAAAAGATTCGTTGGCAAGCCGTTGGCCTGTGTCAATCCTAAATAAACCGAGTATTGGCCCGCGCTGCCCAGTTGCA
>JASHTD010000036.1 GCA_030040725.1 Candidatus Sulfotelmatobacter sp.
GCAGTTGGGAACTGTCTGGCTTCCGTTGCCGCACCTGCTGATCCTGCCCTTCATAGTCCCTATGCGGCTATGGCAAAGCGGCACTGGAGGGTCGATCCCATCGATGGCTGCCTATATTCTCAGCGTGCTGGGAATCTTCCGCTTTGTGCGTGCTGTGCTGGTTGGGAACAGAGAGAACGGCACGTCGCCAAAGGTCATGGCCTGGGCCGCGGCCATTCTGTATGCTGCCAACCCAAACCTGATTTACATGCAGGCAACGGCGATGGGCGAAGCGCTGTATCTCGCTTTCTTCATCTGGGCACTTGTGTATTTTGCAGAGTTTGCGCGCGCCGCAAATGCGAAAAATGGGGGCGCCGAGAATACGAGTGCCGAGAATGCGAATGCCGAGAACACGAATGCCGGGAACACGAGTACCAGGAAGAAGACCGGCTCGCTCACGAAATCGAGTCTGTGCATCGCCGCAGCCTCTCTGACGCGTTACGACGGCTGGTTTCTTGCCGCCGTGTTGATCGTCGTGGCGCTGGCATTGTTTTTTCGAGAGTACAGATTCAGCGGGCAGTCATCGCAGTCGGCGGAGTTCTCGCGATCGGCACTGATCAAGCTCATTCTCATTGCCTCCGCCGCTCCGCTCTTATGGCTTGCCTATAATGCCGCCGTTTACCGCAATCCTCTGGAATTCGCCAACGGGCCATATTCGGCGAAAGCCATCGAGCAAAAAACCGCTACCGTGAGTCCAGCGAAGGGAAATCTCTACGCGGCCAGTTCGTATTTTCTGAAAGCGGCCGAACTGAATATCGGAGAGGCAAGCTGGCAGGGAAGGCTCTGGTTAGTTCTCGCGGTTATGGGTAGCCTAGTATCTGCAGTTGTCGGCGCTCGCATCTTGCTGCTGCTCTGGACTCCTGTGCTCTTTTATGCCATGTGCGTGGCCTACGGGAGCATTCCTATTTTCGTGCCAACCTGGTGGCCGTTTTCGCAATACAACGTTCGCTATGGTTTAGAACTGCTTCCGGTGTTCGCCGTCTTCGTGCCTCTCGCTGTTTCTTCTCTTGTGCGATGGGCGGCCAGGATACCGCGACTGAAACTTTCTTCTCAGCCATGGCTGGATGTGGCCACGTTTGCTGTTCTTTTTGCGCTCGGAGCCGCAAACTACGCCGCCATCTGGAGTGCTCAGCCGATCTGCTATCGCGAGGCCTTTATGAATAATCGCGGCCGCATTGCTCTTGACGATCAGCTGGCGAAATGGTTCGCATCGTTCTCTCCGGAGTCCACGTTTCTCATGTATCTGGGAGAGCACTCGGGCGCATTCGAACAGGCCGGTATTCCGTTGCGCCGCGTGATCAATGAAGGCAATCACCGCGTTTGGAAAGAACCCTACGATGCCCAGGGATTGTGGGAGCGCGCGCTCGCCGATCCCGCTGCCTTTGCCAACTACATCGTCGGATTCAAGGGCGACCCGGTATGGGCGGCGGCAAAAGCGCACAATCTCCCGGCTCTGGTTGAGATTCATACCTCCGGCCAGCCGCCGGTAGCAATATTTCAAGGGCAACACAATGAACGGCGTGGAACCACGCAACAGCGGTAATCACGACGGTTAATGAGCCGGATTGCTGAAGCCGCATTCGGCGAGTGATAAAATCCGGCCATTCGAATCGACACTGGCAATTGAACCCCGATGAATTGGCCTCACATCATCAATTTGCTGCGCTTGGAGATGGCAAGCGGCATCGTGTCATCTTCCCTGATTCGGCTGGTACTGGCGGCGGCGCTGGGCGGAATCATAGGCTTGGAGCGGGAATTGAAACATCGCCCGGCTGGCCTGCGCACCAATATGTTCATTTGCTTCGGCTCGGCGCTGTTCACCATTCTTTCCGATGCGTTGGCCGTGGAACATATCGGCGATCACACGCGGATCGCCGCGCAGATTATTCCCGGCATCGGCTTCATCGGCGCAGGTTCAATTCTCCACGCTCGCGGCCTTACGAGTGGCCTTACCACCGCGGCCACGTTGTTTGTTGTTGCCTCGGTAGGTATGGCTGCCGGCGGGGGACTCTATCTGACTGCGATTTTTTCTACCGGCGTCGTTATTCTTGCTCTTTTTTCACTTGGCCATCTGGAACTGACCTTCAACCTGAAAACCCTGCTGACAAGCTATGAGGTTACCGGCAGCAGCCTCGAGGAAGTGAGCCACGAGGTCAATCGCATCCTCGAGCCCAGCCATCGCATGATGCAGAATGTCATCAGCGGTAGCACTGGCCAGCATGTGCGGGTGCAGTTCGACGTCTCCGGTTGCAGCCGCGAGCAGAAACAATTGCTACGCGAGTTGAAGTCCTCAACGCGTCTCGCTAGCGTAACTTCTCTAGGACCGGTGGAACTCGAGTGAACTCTTCTGTGGCCTCGATCCCGTTCGTAAAGGTCTGCGCCTGTGGAAACGATTTTCTTCTCATTGAAGGAGCGGCGATCAATGGGAAGCCGTCTCCCAAAGAATTGTCAGAAGTGACGGTTCGGATTTGCGATCGCCACAATGGGGTCGGCGCCGATGGCGTGGAGTGGATGTACCCGCATCCAACCGCCGATGTCGAGATCCGGTTGATTAACAACGACGGCTCGGAGGCGGAAATCTCCGGCAACGGCACCCGCTGCGTCGCCGCGTATCTATGCGCCGAGGGAAAAAAAGAAAAGGTCGCAATTCAAACCGGAGCTGGGCTGAAAATCTGCAACCTCACGGCGAAAAGTGGCCCTGTCTACGAGTTTGAGGCAAAAATGGGCGAGGCCGTGATTTCACCGGAACTCATTATTAGGCTGGAAGAGACAAACCTTGGCACAAGTGAAGTCCGCGGCATTCCGGTTTCCATGGGAAATCCTCACTATGTTGTTTTTGTGCCCGATTGCCCTTCGACCTGGCGGGAGCAGGCGGCCAGCATTCAGCGCTGCAGTTCGCATTTTCCCCATGGTGTAAATGTGGAAATGGTTATTGCCGATGGAAAGCACGATGTCAGCGTGCGCTTTTTCGAGCGCGGCGTAGGAGAGACACAATCTTCAGGCACTGGTTCTTGCGCATCGGCAGTTGCGGCGATCGCCACAGGGCACGTTGGATCGCCGGTGCGCGTGCATACTCCCGGCGGGTTGCATACTGTGCGCACGGAGGGGAATTGCGTTTACCTTCGCGGTTCGGCGCGATTGGTTTGCTCGGGAGAATTTTTTCTCACCTAGAAATGTCGCCGCTGGCAGGTCTTGCTCAGATCGTTCTGATCAGGATCGCTCAGATACAGATCGTTCTTATGAAAGATTGTTATAAAAGCTTGTTGTGATAAACAGGTCCTTGACCGCATGTCCTCCTTAAAAGCTCCGCGTATCAAGCCGCCCGCGCTTCGGGCCGGCGACACCGTCGGCATCGTCGCTCCGGCCAGCAATGTCAAACGATCCGAGCTGGAGGCCGGATGCGAAGCGCTGCGTCGAGCCGGCTACCGTCCGTTCTATCTTGAGTCCATCATCGAGCAGGATCTGTACTTTGCGGGGTCGGTCGAGAGACGCACGAAAGAACTCGAAGACATGTTTGCGCGCGAAGATGTGCGCGCGGTCGTTTGTGCTCGCGGCGGCTATGGCTCGAACTATCTGCTCGATCGGCTGAATTTCGAGAAGATCAAAACGCATCCCAAGATTTTTGTCGGCTACAGCGACCTGACCGCGCTGCTTGCTTGTTTCGCCGATAAGAGCGACCTGGTCACTTTTCACGGTCCTATGGTCGCAAAGGACTGGGCGCACCAGGGCGGCGTCGATATGGTTTCATGGCAGGCCGCATTGAGCGGCACACCGCGTTGGGAAGTGGCTCTCAGTGAGGACTCAGATGCGAAGGGGTTGGTTGACGGTCGTGCTGAAGGTATCCTCTATGGGGGCTGCCTTTCGATTCTGGTGGCATCGCTTGGTACTCGGTATGAGATCGATACACGAGGCACGATTCTTTTCTTGGAAGACGTGGCTTCAAAGCCATTTCAAGTCGATCGCATGTTGATGCAGCTAAAGCTGGCAGGAAAATTGACCGATGTGAAAGGGATTGTCTTCGGCGAGATGCGCGATTGCGTGCAGGCCGCGAATCAGGGATACACGCTGGAAGAAGTTATTTTGCGCGTGGTCGGCGACCTGGGCATTCCTGTAGCATACGGACTGCGCTCCGGGCACGTGTCTGCAGGAAACATCACTTTGCCGTTCGGTGTCGTTGCTGAACTGAAAGTTCAAGATTCGCGGATGGCTTTGACAATTCTCGAAGCGGCGGTGACCACGCGCTCCCCGCAAAGCTAGCCCAACTACCACTCCGGCGGCGAATTTCAGGTTCGAGAAAGTTCAATCGACTTCTGATTACGGAGAAGGCATGCACGTGACGAAGCACATTCACTTGATCGGCATCTGCGGCACGGCAATGGCTTCGCTCGCCGGAATGTTGAAGCAAAGCGGTTTTCAGGTGACCGGGTCCGATGCAGCAGCGTACCCGCCCATGTCCGATTTTCTTACTGGCCTCGGCATTTCCGTGGCCCAGCCTTTCGACGCAAAAAATCTTGACCCACGCCCCGGCCTGGTGGTGGTGGGCAACGCGATCTCGCGGGGCAATCCCGAGCTGGAAGAAGTGCTCGACCGCCGCCTCGCGTTTTGCTCTCTGCCACAGTTGCTGCATGAAGAATTCCTACGCGGCAAAGAAGTTCTGGTGGTAGCCGGGACGCATGGAAAAACCACGACCACCTCCATGCTGTCGTGGATTTTTCACAGCGCGGGAATGCGGCCTTCGTTCCTGATCGGGGGCATCGCCGAAAACTTCGGCTCCAGCTTCCAGCTTGGTGAAGGCAAGCATTTCATTATCGAGGGTGACGAATACGACACCGCATTTTTCGATAAAGGCCCGAAATTCCTGCACTATTTTCCAGATGCGGTGATTCTCACGTCGGTGGAGTTCGATCACGCCGATATCTACAAAGATCTCGATGCCGTCGAAACTGCCTTCAAACGCCTCGTGAATCTGGTCCCGCGGCGCGGCCGCATCATCGCCTTCGATGGAGCCGTGGGAGACGCTGCAGGGAGTTTGAGTCTCGAACGCTGCCTGAAAAAACCATTCTGCCCCGTCGAGCGCTACGGCGCCGGCCCGCGCTCTGATTGGCGGATCGCCAATCTCAAGTTCGAGACGGATCGCACATCGTGGTCCGTTGTGCATCAAGGCAAGGCGCGGGCTGATTTCGAATTTTCTCTCGCTGGGGAATACAACGTCTGGAATGCCACTGCAGCCGCTGCTTTGGCCTTCGCCTGCGGCATCCCGAAAGAGCAAATCGCCGCCGCTCTCAAGACGTTTCGGAGCGTCAAGCGGCGGCTCGAAGTGAAGGCGCAGGTGAACGGCATCACGATCATCGACGACTTTGCGCACCATCCCACCGCAATCGCCGGCACGCTGAAGGCGCTGCGCGAGCGATATGCCGGCGCGCGTTTGTGGGCGATTCTCGAGCCGCGCTCGAACACGCTGCGGCGCAGCGTTCTGCAAAACGACTTGGCTCGCAGCCTCGCTCTCGCCGATGAAATCGTCGTTGCCGGCGTCTTCCGCTCCGAGGCCGTTCCCGAAAATGAAAGGCTCGATCTGCCGGAACTGGCGGCTACGATTCAGAAGCACGGCCGACGCGTTCGCTTGGCCAGCGACGCCGACGCGATCGTCGACTTGATCGCTCCAGAACTCCGTTCCGGTGACGTAGTCGCGATCCTTTCCAACGGCGGTTTCGGCGGAATTTACGAGAAACTACCGGCACGCCTGAGAGCGACACCGGCAGACACGAATTTGAATTCCGCCAATGCGGCGGCTAAATGATGAAGCCACCCATCGCAAACGCATTTTTTAAACACCGCGCTCTGTGCTCTGAACGTCGGTGCTCCGGATCCCGCTGGTTGGCCCCTCGCGTTCTGCTTTGCCTTGCTTTTCTAGGGATCGGTGTATCCCACAGCTACGCCGTCACCAGCTACAACATTTCACTCGCCAATCCGGAGCAACACCTGGTGCAAGTTCAAGTCATCCTGCCGGAAGGATCGTCAGAACGCGAGCTGCAACTTCCCGTCTGGAATGCCTTGTACCAGATTCGAGATTTCTCTCAGTATGTCAACTGGATCCGGGCGAAAGATCGAGCTGGACGCCCGCTCACGATTCGCTCCATAAATGACAGCCGCTGGCAGGTCGCGGGGGCACAACAGGGAGCGATCATCGAGTACGAGATCTTTGCTGATTCTCCTGGTCCTTTTGGAGCACAACTGAATTCCCATCATGCCTTTTTCAATCTTGCCCAAATTCTCATCTATCCGGTGGACGCCCGCAACCAGCCTATGCTGGTGCGTTTTGACCAGATTCCTCAATCCTGGCACATCGCCACGCCGCTGCCCGCCGACCCAGACGGCCGTTACATCGCGGAAACCTACGATCGTCTGGTTGATTCGCCGGTGGAGATCGGCAGTTTTCAGGAATCCGATTTCGATGAATCCGGCGCACGTTATCGTGTGATCATCGATGGCGAGCCGGCCGACTATGATGCAGAGACGATCACGTCAGTGCTTCACAAAATTGTCGCTGCTGCTACCTCATGGATGGACGATCATCCTTTCAGCAGTTACATGTTCATCTACCACTTTCCCCATGGCCCCGCCGGCGGCGGTATGGAGCATTCCTACTCGACGGCGATCTCTCTGAACGCCGACGCTCTCGCCCGTGACCCGGAGATCCTCGCTTCGGTTACCGCTCACGAATTCTTTCATCTCTGGAACGTCAAGCGTATTCGCCCGCAAACCCTCGAGCCGGTCGACTACACAAAGGAAAATTTCACACGCGCGTTGTGGTTTAGCGAAGGATGCACCAGCACGGCCGCCGACTTTATTCGGCTTCGCGCCGGATTGCTCGACGAACGCCATTTCGAACAGGAACTGGCGGCAGATATAGGCGAACTTCAGCGCCGTCCGGCGCGTCTCAGACAATCGGCGGAGCAATCTAGCCTCGATGCCTGGCTCGAGGGCTCGCCGTATTACCGGCGCCCCGAGCGCAGCGTTTCTTATTACAACAAGGGTGAACTGCTGGGCATCCTACTCGATCTCGATGTGCGAGAGGCCAGCCACGGGAAGGCCGGGTTGCGCGAGGTCTTTCAATGGATGAATCTGAATTACGCGAAAAAAGGCAGATTTTTTTTTGATTCGGATGGGGTGCGCCAGGCTGCCGACGTGGTGAGCCACGCCGATCTGGGATCTTTTTTCCAGAATTATGTTGCCGGCACCGACGAGATTCCCTGGGATGATTTTTTTCGTGTCGTTGGGTTGCATCTCGTCGAAGCAATAAACACCGTGGCCGATGCGGGTTTTACTGCTTCTCGTAGTTTCGACGCGCCAATGATCGTGGCCGAGATCGCTCCCGGCGGACCCGCCGAGCTTGCCGGCCTGCAAGCGGGCGATACGATTCTTGAAATCAACGGAGGCCCTCCCGGACAGGATTCTGCGGAATCGGTTTCAGCTCTTAGTCCCGCCGATACTCTCACTGTAAAGGTTCTAAACCGTCGCGAGGGTCAGCGTGAATTGAAATGGAAAATCGGAAGCCGTGAAGAAGTTTCTTACGACCTCAAGGATCTGGATAGCGTTACTCCTGCCCAGCGCGCAGCGCGGGCCGCCTGGCTGAAGGGCGAGGCGCAAAAACCGGCCGCACAGTAGATGCGCTATGCTCTAATGCGCTGTCGAGATCGCACGCAGATGACAGGCAAAGCCAATTCGCAGACATGATACGCACCGTCGCCATGCTCACCTTCTGGACGCTGGCCGCGCCCGTCGCGGCGCTCATTGGATTTCCCTGGACCTTCATCAGCGGCGATATTCGCCTGCTGTACCGCATGTTCATGATCGGCGCGTGGAGCGGTGTGCGGCTTGCCGGTGTGCGTGTTGAAACTGTTGGGCTCGAAAACCTAGATCCTGCGTGCAATTACATTTTCATGTCGAATCACGCTTCGAATCTCGACCCGCCTATCACGATCCCGCTCATTCCTCGGCGCACGTCGGTGATGGTAAAGCGGGAGTTGTTCAAATATCCGATCCTCGGCCGGGCGATGCGCATGGGTTCGCTGGTGCCTGTCGATCGGGGTAATCGGAATGCCGGCATTGAAGCGGTGAATGCCGCAAAGCTGGTTGTGCAGCAGGGTTTGAATATGACCATCTACGTCGAGGGCAAACGTTCGTTCGATGGCAAGCTGCTGCCCTTCAAGAAAGGGCCATTTTATTTGGCAATGGAGTGTGGGGTTCCGGTCGTTCCCATTACCATTACTGGCACACACTACGTAATGCCGAAGGCCCGTTTTGCCATCAAGCCGGGACTAGTCAGGGTAATTTTTCATTCCCCCATCGAGCCTAAGAATTTCGGCAGCCGCGAGTGCCTGATGGAAAAAGTTCGCCAAGCGATCGATAGTGGCCTGCCCCGCGAGTATCAGACGAGCAGCACAGCTCCAATGAATGCGTAGCGCGCTTGAGGGAGCGCAATCGCGTTGCCTCTACGCTTTCTTTATCATCGCTCGCAGCGCCCGCGCCATCTCGGGCAGCCTCGGCAGCAACGCAGAATACTTCAGCCACAATTTGTGATCCACCGCCGGGGCTCCGCTGACCAACGCTCCCGCGGGAACGTCGTTCGCAACCCCGCTCTGCGGAGTAACAATCGCCCCTTCGCCCACTTTGCAGTGTCCCACCACGCCTACCTGCCCGGTCAAAATCACGCGGTTGCCAATTTCTGTTGAACCCGCCAGTCCGACCTGAGAACAAAGCAAAGCGTCTTCGCCCACACGCGAACCGTGCCCGACCTGCACCAGATTGTCGATCTTCGTTCCCCGCCCGATTCTGGTTTCGCCTACGCTGGCGCGGTCGATACAGGCGTTCGCCTGAATCTCTACATCGTCTTCAATTATCACCGGAGCGGGCTGCGGAATTTTATACCAGCTGCCTTCCCTGGTTTTCGCAAAACCAAAGCCATCGGACCCGATCACTACCCCGTTGTGCAACAGCACATGGTTGCCGATGCGGCAATTTTCGCGGACCACGACATGGGAGTGTGCGAAAAATTTGTCGCCGATCTTTACTCCGCGGTAAATCACCGTGTGCGCCAGCAGCACCGCATTCGCGCCAATTTCTACCCGCTCATCGATCACGACATACGGTCCGATGTGAGCCCCGCGCCCAATCTTCGCGGTTGCATGAACCACCGCTGTCGCATGTACTCCTGGGGCGTAACGGAGCGGTTTGTGGAAGAGTGCGAGCGCCTCTGCAAAACTCAGATAAGGATCTTCCACACGCAAGGTCGCCACGGAGATAGCGGGGAAGTCTTTTGCGACGATCACCGCCGCCGCCCGGGTACGCCGTGCTGCTGGAGCATATTTCGGATTGGCAACGAAGGTGAGTTCGTGCGGCCCGGCTTGTTCAATACCGTTCAAGCCGGAAATTTCCGTTTCGGGCGATCCATCTTCCAGGTGCGCGTGCAGCGCGGATGCAATGGACGAAAGTTTCATAATCGATTGCGAAAAGAGG
>JASHTD010000037.1 GCA_030040725.1 Candidatus Sulfotelmatobacter sp.
CTGCGGAGAATGATTCTTGTTTCCGCGCGTCGAGAATCATCCTTACTCCCAGAAAACATAAATAGGCCGCGCCGGCATATTTCACGATAGAAAATGCCGTCGCCGACCTGGCCAGGATGACAGAAACTCCCAACGCGGCAGCGAGGACATGCACCATACCTCCGAGAAATGTCCCCAGCGCAGAAAGCACTCCTTCACGTTTTCCACCAGCAAGACTTCTCGCCAGCACATAAAGCATTCCCGGGCCGGGCGCGACGGCGAGCAGCACCGCCGCTGTCAGAAATAAAGCCATTCGCGTCGAATCGAACATGATGGAAAGATTGTATGACAGCCGATTATCGATCCAGCCAACCTTCGAGTTGCTCTAGCGACTGAACGCGGGGCACATCGCGGTCGCGATAGGCGCCGGCCACGTCGAATAGAATCGCGTCCATGCCGACGTTGCGCGCACCGGCGTAATCGACGGAGTATACGTCACCTACATACAGGCTCTCTTCGGCGCTCGCGTTCATCACGCGAAGCGCGGTTTCGAAGATTTCTCGTCGCGGCTTTTCCACCCCAACATTCCCCGAGTCCGTGATGCTTTCAAAACATTCGGCAATGCCGCATCGGGAAAGTACCCGATCAATTGCGCCATCGGAATTCGAAATCACCGCGACACGAAATTTCGCGCCGATGCGCTGCAGCGTCTCGCCCGTCCCTGGAAGAATCTGGTCCCAGTTGGCTGAGTTTCGCGTGTTTGCGACCAGTTCATCGCGGTGAGCCAGGCTCTCGCCCAATTGTTCGAGAAGGTAGGTGTGAAAGGTCCACCAGAACCCGTGATCGACGCGGCCATGCTGCATGCCGCGATCGAATTCCATTTTCGTTTTTCGCTCCAGCGCCTGCCATTGCTCGAGCTTGGGATGCCGCTCGCTTGCGATGGGAGACATGATTTTCGCTCGATTCGGAAAAAGGAGCGTGTTGCCGACATCGAAGAAGATGAAGCGCCTCGACTTCATTCTTGTATCTTACCGAACCGCGCGTCGGGGGAATAGCTGGCGCTGACTGGCTACAGAATCGCTCGCCGCCCTGATCGATGGAGTGACCTGCAGCGCGAAAAAGGGTAAGATGCCAGTTACTTGGGGCGAAATCAGGCTATTCTCCTATGGTTTCAGACGTACTATGAATCTTCCAGCGGGGTTGATCGGTGAGGGGCTGATTGGCCGAAGCCTGATCCGCGACAACCTGATCGGGCAAGCTGTCAGAGGCGCGATATCGCTCACAAAGGGATTCGGCTTCCCATCCGCTTTGGCCGCTACGCTCGTATTTTTCCGTCGCTCCGGCGCGCGCGCCGATGTGTACAACATTTTGTGGGCGGTGGTTTTCGGCTTCGCTACCCTCAATATTCTCAGCCTCGCGGCACGACGATTCGAACCCAACCGCCGCGGCCTGACCTTCGGGGAAATGATGGCCGTGCTGGTGGTCCTGCTCTCGATGTTTCTTCTGGGGTGGGAGCTACTCAGCGTGTTTCATATCTTCCCCATCAAGCTCAGTAGCTGAGTAGCACATGGGACGCCATTTTGCGGTATGATTCGCTCAATGGCTAAGAGTTCCGCGGCCAAGTCGGCCACCATCGAAGTTACCTGTCCCTGCTGCGGCGCACTGCTCAAGGTCGATACCGGCACGGCTGCCGTTATCGCCCACACCGCTGCCGTGAAGCCGAGAATGTTCGGCGACATGGAAGAGGCTGCCCGCGCCATGAAAGAACAGGATAGCCGCCGCGAATCCATCTTTCGACAGTCGGTCGAGGCGCAGAAGCACGCTTCCGAGCTTCTGGAAAAGAAGTTCCAGGAGGCGTTAAAGAAAGCCAAAGAAACTCCCGATACCGGCAAGCCCATCCGCGATTTCGATCTCGACTAGGTTCCATACTGATGCTCCGGTTCGTGTCCGCGTAAAATCGAACGGATGCCGATACGTCCGCTGCTTCTCGGCCACCGCGGCGCCCGTGCCGAGAAGTCTGTCCCTGAAAACACGCTTGCATCCTTTGATCTTGCCCTCGCTCAAGGCTGCGACGGATTCGAATTCGATGTTCGGCTGACCGGAGATGGGCAAGCGGTCATCTGCCACGATCCCAGGATCCGCGGGATGGAGATCGCGGCATCCTCTGCGCAACAGTTGCGGCTGCCATTCCTGAGCGAGGTGCTGGCTTGCTATCAGCGCAAGGCATTCCTGGATATCGAACTGAAAGTACCCGGGCTGGAAAATCTCTGCTGCGAGTTGCTTCGTAGCTTTGCCCCGCAGCGAGGCTTCGCAGTTTCGTCATTTCTTCCAGATGTGCTGGAGAAACTCCACAGCCTTGACCCGAAGATTCCGCTTGGCCTGATCTGCGAGACGCAATCTCAGCTCAGCCGCTGGCTCGATCTCCCGACCAAATATGTAATGGTGCACCACAAACTCGCCCTGCCGAAGCGTGTGGCTGAGATGAAGGCCGCCGGGAGAAAAATCTTCGTTTGGACCGTGAATCTTCCCGCCGATATCAGACGATTCTCGCGACTCGGAGTAGACGGAATAATTTCCGACAATCCTCGACAGCTGGCAATGGAGATCCGCGAAAAAGCTGCCGGCCCACGAAAAACGGGGAGAAAAAGCGGCAAGTGACGGGCAGATGTGGGGAACGACGGATCAGTCCGCGGCGGCTTCAAATGCTGCGGCACTCCGTCCTACAGGGCGAAGGAAGGCAGATCTTTCCGTCTCGAACGACTCGAGATTTTCTCCCATGGTTTGCTCCTTCCAGCCGAGCACCGCGCCAATACGCAGCGCGGCTTCGCGGCTGCACGATTCCGACCAGCACGGTCCCAGAGCGACCGGCACGCGACGTAGAAGCACGTCGCCTAACGTTACGGCGCACTCGCGGCGGTAAGCTTCCACTACTTCCGCGATCACATGAGAGGTATGTGGGCAGATTGGTGCGCGTAACTCGGCGCTCACCAGGGCCATGCGGGCGATATCGGAGGCGCGTTTGCCGTGCCACTCCAGCATACCGCGAGCTGTTTCTTCGCTTACCGCTCCCATGCGTGCGATTTCGAGCACCGCTTCATCCAACAGGGGATCTAGTGCGCGTCCGGGGCCTATGGCCACTGCCCCCGGTTCGCTTACCTTAACGCCCATCTTCCTCGCGCACTCGCGAGCCAGCGCCGAGGCCGTAGTCAGTTTGCCGCCAATCGCGGAAATCATGCGCGCGGCGCCATCGTCGGTGTGATCGTGGAGAATATGCTTTCGCGTTACTGCGGATGGGTTTTTGTCGGAGGAGTAGGGCAGCGGCCGAATTCCGGCGAATGCATGCTTTACGTTTTGCGCCGATATCTTTGCCTTGGGAAATAATTGCGCGACGGAGCGTACCAGATAAGCGATTTCTTCGCCCGAGGGAACGGCTCTCGCCGGATCGCCGGTGTCGGCCACTTCGGTGGTCCCGGCCAGGATCTGATCGTTCCACGGAATTACGAACATCGGGCGGCTATCCTCGCCTTCCGCATACACCGCTGCATTCGGCGAGCCGGGAAACCGCGGCAGCACGATGTGGGAACCACGGACCCCGCCCAGCATAGGCTTCGATGTTCGAATCGAAGAACGTTGGCACACCCGATCCGCCCAGGGGCCGGCGCAGTTGATTACCCAGCTTGCTTCCACGCGCTCATCGCGCCCGCTGATCTGATCGCGCACCAGGACGCCATGCGCGCGGCCGTGAGCTACGTCGACCGCAAGCGCCTCAGAGTGATTGCGCACTATTGCTCCTGCAGCAATCGCTTCAGTCAGCCACTCCGCGACCAGGCGTTCCGGAAATTCGCACTGCGCGTCCTCATAATCGAAAAATGACCATTGATGCCCGCTATCGAGAACCCGCTCCAGCTGCTTGAGTTCCATTTCGCCGGCTCTGCGGTGAGCGTGCTTTCCAGCAAGGCGCTGGTAAAGCCACAATCCGGCGCGCACTTTCAATGCGTTGCGTTGACTGGCCTCGTTGAGCAGCAAGAGAAAGTGCATCGGGTGAACCAGGTGTGACCGCTCGCGCAACAGCCTCTCGCGTTCTCGCAGCGATTCACGAACCAACCCGATTTCTCCATACTCGAGGTAGCGCAGTCCACCATGAATAATGCGCGTGGAACGGCTGGTTACACCCGAGGCAAAATCGTTCTGTTCAACCAGGAGCACACGCTTACCTGCTCGGGCGCATTCGCGGGCCACAGCAACTCCATTGATGCCGCCTCCAATCACGACCACGTGAAAGTGCTGGGATTCCAGCGGCGCCCGGGGATTTGGAGCTAGAGCCATATATTTCAATCAGATGCAGAAGTTTGCAGATGGACCAATGAGCTTTCTTATCGATCCTCGGAAAGAGCTAATCCTCCATCATTAAGTTTCCCCCCAATGCCGTAAGGGGGAAAGTAACCTTGGTACCGTCAGCAAGGTGCCCAAAGACGGCGGATTACTGAAAAAGCGGCTCTTATTGGTTCTCGTTTCCAAGCCGGAATCGAAAAGCCGGTGCGGCGGGATCCGCCGAACCGGCTGTTGCTCGAAGACTAAGCTACTTTTCTCCGCTGTTGAACGGGGCCTTTCGAGAATAACTCAATCATTTCCCGGCTGAATGCCGGGATGTCATCGGGATTGCGACTCGTAACCACTCCATTACTCAAAACGACTTCTTCATCGACCCACCTGCCACCCGCATTTTGAATGTCTGTTTTCAGGGAGGGCCACGAGGTTAAGGTTCGCCCACCCACCGCGTCGGCTTCCACCAACATCCACGGGCCGTGGCAGATGGCTGCGACCGGCTTGCCTTGATTGGTGAAATGTTTTACGAATTCGACCGCTTCCGGGATCATGCGTAACTGGTCGGGATTTTGCACCCCGCCGGGAAGCAGCAGGGCGTCGTATTTGGATGCGTCCGCCGATTTCAACGGAACATCGACCGGTATGTCTTTGCCCCAGTCTTTCATCTCCCAGCCTCGAATTTTATTTTCTTTCGGCGAGATAACTTGCGTCCGTGCGCCCGCTTCCTCGAGCGCTCGTTTCGGTTTGATCAGCTCAGATTGTTCGAAGCCGTCAGTCGCTAAGATCGCGATAGTTTTGCCTTTTAAAGTGCTTGCCACGTCATTTTCCTCCACATAGATTAGGCACTCTAGAGATTCGATGCGATGGTCCTGGCCCCGGTTGACGCGGAAATGATAAACCGCGCCCGATTGCCCATGATCCGCCGAGTCATTTAAAGTGGTGGCTCAATGCCCGGCACTGGCGAACGTTTCGAACGCGCCGTCGAAATCATGGAGCGCTTGCGCGCGCCCGGAGGTTGTCCCTGGGATCGCGAGCAGACCTTTGATTCAATCAAGCCATACACGCTCGAAGAGACGTACGAAGTCCTGGAAGCGATCGACAATCGCGATTGGAAGGAGTTGCCCGGCGAACTAGGGGATCTCTTATTGCAGGTGCTTTTTTATTCCGAGATGGCGAAGGAACAGGGAACATTCTCCATCGACGACGTTCTCGACCGGCTCTCGCGCAAACTGATTGACCGGCATCCGCATGTATTTGGAGACGTGAAAGCTGACACCTCCGCCGACGTAAAGCGAAACTGGGAAGCGCTGAAAGTGGAGGAGCGAAAAAAGCAAGCGCAGGAAACAGCGGATTCAGGCCGGATCGAGACCCAAGGATCGGCAAGTGCTTCGAAGTCAATCCTCGCGGGTATTTCTTCCTCCATGCCGGCCCTGCTCGAAGCTCACAAGCTCAGTTCGCGGGTGGCGCAAGTCGGCTTCGACTGGCCGCATATCGAAGGTTTGTTCGAGAAACTCGATGAGGAAGTGGCTGAACTGCGCCAGCATTTGCAAGAATTTCCCGCTCCCGGGCCACGTCCTGAGGGGCGAGGCGTTGCCGGTTCCGGCCGTCCGGCGATTTCCGAAGATTTGCGGCAGCGGCTGGAAGAAGAAGTGGGTGATCTTTTCTTTGTGCTGGTTAACATCGCCCGCTATCTTTCGCTTGATCCGGAATCTGCGCTGCGCAAAACCAATCGCAAATTCCGGCGGCGTTTTCAGTGGATGGAGCAGCGTTTGCACGAACGCGGCATGAGTCCTGAGGGCTCCTCCATGGAGCAACTCGAATCCCTCTGGCAACAGGCCAAGAGGCAGGAGAAGCCAGCGTGAACGCCGACGCGATCGTCATCCGGCGGTGCCAGGGCCTCGAAGAGCTGCGAACCTGTGTCGCACTGCAAAAAGAGATCTGGAATTTTACCGACGACGAACTGGTCCCTTTGCGCATGTTTGTTGTGGCTGAAAAAGTTGGCGGGCAGGTGATGGGGGCTTTCGACGGCAAAGAGATGATTGGCTTCGCCCTGTCGGTTCCGGGAACGCGATCGGGGCATCTTTATTTGCACTCTCACATGCTGGCCGTTCGCAAGGAGCATCGTAACTCGGGCATGGGACGCCGGTTGAAATTGCTGCAGCGCGAAGATGCTCTCTCGCGCGGCATCGAGTTGATCGAATGGACTTACGACCCGCTGGAAATCAAGAATGCATACCTGAATATCGAGAAGCTGGGAGCGGTTTCGCGTCGCTACAACATTAACCAGTATGGGATCACTTCGTCGCCGCTGCAGGGCGGTCTTCCCAGCGACCGCCTGATCGCCGAGTGGTGGCTGAAGTCGAAGCGTGTGCAGACACTGCTTGACACCGGCAAGAATCCGGCATTCGAGCAAAAAGCTGCGATTGAAGTTCCGGCTGAGATTTATCAGTGGAAAGCTGCTGCCGAAACCAGGCCAAAGGCACAACAAGTTCAGGCGCGAAACCGTGAGCAATTCCTGCGGGCCTTCGAAAGTGGTCTCGCCGTGCTCGGCTATCAGCGCGATGCGGCAGGCAACGGCAGGTTTATGTTTGGTAATTGGGACGAGCGATGGTCGTACTCGTCGAGAGAGTGATCGCACCCGCGATGACACGGAGTACACAAAAGGTGAAGATTAACAGGCGGTTTACTTTTTCTCTGTGACTCTATGTCTCTGTGGTTAGAGTATGTCTCCGAACTATGAAAATTGAAGCTGTCACCATCCGCGAGATTCAAATGCCGCTCGTTCATTTTTTTGAGACGAGTTTCGGACGCACCTATAGCCGCCGCATTCCACTGCTTACGGTTCACTGCGAGGGAGTCAACGGCTGGGGGGAATGTGTTGCCGGCGAAGATCCGTTCTACAGCAGCGAGTGGGCAGAAACTGCCTGGCCTACCATCACTCACTACCTTGCGCCCGCGCTGATCGGGCGCAATCTCGAGTCGGCGCGGGATTGCACCGCGCTTTTTTCGAAAGTGCGCGGGCACCGCATGGCAAAAGCCGCTCTGGAGAATGCGATATGGGATGCGGAGGCGAAGCAAAAAAAGATGCCGCTATGGAAGCTGCTCGGCGGCACGCGCAGCGAGATTCCTTGTGGTGTCTCGATCGGCATTCAGGATTCGGTTGAGCAACTGCTCGAGAAAATTCAGACCGAGCTGGCTGCCGGCTATCGCCGCATCAAGGTAAAAGTGAAACCCGGCTGGGATGTAAATGTGCTGGAGAAGATTCGCGCCCGCTGGCCGGAGATCACGTTAAGCTGCGACGCGAACTCCGCTTATACGCTCGATCAGGTCGAGCACTTGCGGAAATTCGATCAGTTTAACTTGCTGATGATCGAGCAGCCGCTCTGGGATGACGACATTTTTTACCACGGGCGATTACAGAAAGAACTCAGAACCGCCCTTTGCCTCGATGAATCAATCATCAGCGCGCGCAAGGCTGCAATTGCTCTGGAAATCGGCGCATGCCGAATCATTAATATCAAAGTTGGTCGGGTCGGCGGGTTCAGCGAGGCCCGGCATATTCACGACATTTGTCATTCGCAAAAGATTCCCGTCTGGTGTGGCGGCATGCTGGAGTCGGGCATTGGCCGCGCTCACAACATTGCGCTTTCGACATTGGAGAATTTCAGCCTGCCGGGAGACGTCTCCGCCTCAAAGCGCTACTGGCGGGAAGACATCATCGAGCCGGAAGTCACAGTTTCGCCGCAGGGAACGATCGCCATCAGTTCGGAGCCAGGTACGGGGTATCGAGTGAAAGAAGATTTCATCGAGAGTTTAACGGTTCGCAAAGAAACTGTGCGCGCAGCCCGGTAATCCTGAGGAACCGACCCAGTGCAATTCTCAGTGAAAAACCGACCGACGGGACAATCGAGAGTCGCTTACTCCTCGCTTGTCTTTGCATCCGCAGTTTCCGAGCCGCCTTGCCCGAACTTGGCGCTTTCCGTCTCCAGCAGCTTCACGCCCTGGGCAAAGGTTGTGTCGTCCGGCACTCGCTGGAACTTGGTGAACACTTCATCGGATTTGATGGCGATGCTCTTGAAAAACAATATTTTTCCCGTGAAGCTCAAAGACATGCGCGAGAGTTCCCAGCAGTTATCGCCGACGTCGGCCTGATTGACCAGGAAATGCCCGCCCCTGTCGAGATGACCCAGAATTCCCCAGCCGAAGCTCACCGGCTGTGACAAGGTCCCATCGATTTGCGCGATCCGCCGCAGCATAGGGTCAATCAGGATGAACCCTCTCATTCCCAGCAGGACCTGCTCCACGTGAGACGGTGGACGGTACGTTGGGTTTGGACGAAATTTCAAACGGATGAGATTCACTCCTTCGCGGCCCATCGTGCGTATGCCGGGAACCGTCCCCTCATATTCATACAAAAACGCATCGGGCATCGCTTTCATGATGCGGAGTGTGCGGTCGGTGTCTTCTTTCTGCTCGCGCTGTTTGCGTTTCAGTTGATCAGGATTGCTCACCAGTCCGGCCAGGCGACCCTTTTCATCCTGCATTTGTTGTGGAGTCAGAGGCTTGTCGTTGTAAGCGACAGTCATTCCGGCCATCCCATCGCGGGTTTCCACATAGATTCTGGTCTGTGAACCTTGCGGAGTGCTTTTTCGGTCACGGAACATGTGCTTCATCCCGCTGGCATCTCCGTTTCCAGCAGCCGTTTCGTTGGCCACCGTGGCGCGCACCAGTTCAATAGGGGCGATCTGCGGTTCCTCTGCGAACGAAGGAACGTTTCCGATACCGGTCAGACACGCCGACAGCAATGAGAGTACGAGAATTCTAAGAACCATTTTTGCCCAGTAACGCTTCAGCAACCTTTCCCAGCATAACAATTAGCCTGGCAATTGGGCAGGATGCAATTCTCGACGGAATGTTGACAATCGAGAAGTCGAACCCGTAGCAGCGCTTGCCGCACAGTCCCCGCCTTGCGTATAGTCGTTGCAGTGGACGGCTTTCCGGTTGTACCCCAGGTTCCTCGCAGGAGGGCTGCTCATTTGATTCTCGCACGATCAGGAGCATTTCCATGGGCGCATCTGGCGGTGGTTTGGCGCAAATCGGCAAGTCGGTGGTGATCAAGGGCGAGCTTTCGGGCAGCGAAGATCTTTATCTCGACGGGCTTGTGGAAGGTACGATCGCTTTAAAAGGCAACAGTCTGACGGTAGGGCCGAACGGTCAGGTGAAAGCCAGTATCGACGCCAAAGGCGTTGTCGTGCAGGGTAAACTTGAGGGCAACATACAGGCCAGTGATCGCGTCGAATTACGCAAGTCTGCCAGCGTTACGGGAGACATCGCCACGCAGCGGATCTCCATCGAAGAGGGCGCGTTTTTGAAGGGGAAGGTCGATATTCACCGCACTGACAGCAAGTGAGCGGGTAAGGGCTTTGCGGCAGCATCTCGGGCTTACCGGGCGAACCGTGCAGGTCCACGAACTGAGACCCCCGAAGATTCTCCAGGTTCAATGTCGATCGTTCAAAGCAGATTCGGATGTCTCAGAACCTCATGAAACTTTTTCGTGGTTCCTCAGTACCGGAGACCGCTCCGGCAGAAGCTTCATCGAAATTGACCCGGCGCTCCAGCGGGCTAGGAGAGCTGTGGCGCCAATGGGAGACTGCCGAAAACCTGTGTGTTCTCGATCTGGGATCGACCTCGCCTACGAACATCCGGCACTTCACCGAACGCGGCCACAAGATTTATAGCGAAGATCTCCTCACCGCTTCTACCGATCCCTCGCTTTTAACCAAAGACGAAAACGGTACCACCATTCTCGACAGCCGCAAATTTCTTGCCGAGAACCTTGTATATCCCGCTGCCCGCTTCGACGCCATCTTGTGCTGGAACCTGGCCGATTACCTCGACGAAGGCCTGGTCAAGCCGGTTGTGGGAAGATTGTGGTCAGTACTGAAGCCGGGCGGGATGCTGCTGGCATTTTTTCATACTCGCGACGCGGGACCGGATGCGCCGTGTCATCGCTTCCACATTGTCGGACCTGACATTCTGGAGATGCAGAAGATCGAACTCCGGCGAGAAACGCGCCGCGGGCCGACCGGCGCCGTACACACGGCGGTTTCACATGGGTTTCAATTGCAGCGTGTATTCAACAACCGCCACATCGAAACTCTGTTCCGCGACTTCGCTTCCATCAAATTCTTTCTCGCACGCGACAGCATCCGGGAGGTGCTGGTGGTGCGGTAAGAGTTGTCTCGTAGCACTTTCCTCTCCGGCGATCAATCTCCCTTCCACACAATCACGCCCATGCGGAAAAGATAGTGTCGCGAGATCTCCATTTTCGAAGCAGTTTTTGCCGAAGAAGAAATCAGCGCTCGAATTTCGTCGGGAGTATAGGCGCGGCGCACCGAGGTTAGTCCGTCGAGCCACGCAACTCGGCTCCCCATGATGGGGAAACTGGCGTACACCAACGCAAGGTGCAGTGGATGCCGCACCAGGTCGTTGATCAGCAGTGCAACCCGGCTGACGCGCAGGCCCTCTTGCACGAAAGAAATCAACCGCTCGGGCGCAAGGTGATGAGCAAAAAGGCTGCAACTGACCAGGTCAAAGGCCGCGTCACGGCAAGGCAGCGCTAGCGCGTCCGCGGCAACCGCGGGAGTTCTGTGAGTTTGATCCCGATTCGAATTGCTGCCAGCCGCGAGATGCGAATGCGCCTGGTCGATCAGCGTGACTCTTAACGAGATTCCACGCCGCTCCAGTCGATCCCGCACCAGGAGCGGAACTTCCCCCGTGCCAGAGGCAATTTCCAAAAGCGAGAGATCCGTCTTGCCGGTGGTCTCGGCCGCTCGCTCTACGAGGCTCTGCGTCGTACGAACCCCACCGAACCAGCGGTTGATCCGGCCGAGAGTTTTCAGAGCAGCTTGAACTTCGGCGAACGAGCAGGCATCGGAATCAAGAATCTCAGGCGCGTCGATTCGCTGCATGACGGGTCATCGTTGACGTTAGACGGCAGAACCGGGGTCACGAAATTCTGCCAACCGTGCTCTAAACTTTGCTTAGACTTTGCTTTAAACTTCGGCCAATTCTTCTTCCAGCAGTTGCTTGTTGTACAGCTCGCTGTAATATCCGTTCAGCGCGATCAGTTCTTCGTGCGTGCCGGTTTCAACGATGCGGCCGTCATGCAGTACGGCTATGCAGTCGGCATTGCGAACTGTCGAGACGCGGTGAGAAATGAAGATAGTGGTTCGGTCCTGCATCACTTCCCGCAGATGGTTGAGAATCTTGTCCTCCGTATGGGTGTCAACACTGGAGAGCGCGTCGTCGAGAATGAGGATGCGCGGGTTGCGAATCAGAGCGCGGGCAATGGCCGTGCGCTGCTTTTGCCCGCCGGAGAGCGTAATGCCTCGTTCGCCTACCATGGTTCGATAGCTCTCTGGGAACTCCTCGATTTCATTGGCTATGCTTGCCGCTGCGGCGGCATCGTGAATCTCTTGATCGCTCGCGGATTCCACGCCGAGAGCGATGTTGTCACGAATGCGATCGCTGAAGAGAAAGGTTTCCTGCGGCACGAAGCCGATGTTTTTGCGCAACGCGGCGATCGAGAAATCCCGAATCGGCCGGCCGTCAATCATAACCATCCCCGGTGCGGCGTCATAAATGCGGGGAATCAGGCTCATGAGCGTGCTCTTGCCCGACCCAGTCGGCCCTACGATCGCCATGCTGGTCCCCGCCGGAATACGCAGGTTTACGTCGCACAGCACGGGCGTTCCATCGTAGGCGAAATTCAGTCCCCGAAATTCAATTTCGCCACCTATCTCGCGAATACTTGCTTCTGGCTCATCTTTGATCTCCGGTTGCTCCAGCATGATCTCGTTCAGGCGCACCAGAGACGCGGTGCCGCGCTGAAAAATGTTGACCACCCAACCCAGGGCGATCACCGGGAAAGTTAACTGCATCATGTAAATCGTGAAGGAGGTGAAGCCCCCGATCTCCATGCGTCCGGCCAGCACTTCGCGGCCTCCGATCCAGAGCACCAGCACCATCGCCAGTCCGAGCATGAACTCAAGCTTGGGCCACAACATGCCCATGAGTCGAACCAGCTTCAGGCTGCGCGAAACATATTCCTGATTCGCCGCCTCAAACGATTTGATTTCCGCTTCCTCCTGCACGTAGGCGCGGATGACGCGAGCCCCCGAAAAATTCTCCTGCGCGCGCGCCGAGATTTCCGAGAACATCGCCTGGATTCTTTCGAAACGCTCGTGTATCCGCCGGCCGAAGTATTGAATGACAATGCTCACCACGGGCAGCGGCAAAAAGGCATAAAACGTGAGCTTGGGGCTGATGTGGACCATGAACGACAAGGCCGCGGCGGTAAACACCAGCGTGTTCGCCGAATACATGATCGCCGGCCCAAGCAGCATGCGGACGGCATTCAAGTCGTTGGTCATACGCGCCATCACGTCGCCGGTGCGCGTGCGCTGGTAATACGAGTAGGAGAGCGTCTCCAGGTGGGCGAAAAGATCGTTGCGCAGATCAAATTCAATGTCGCGCGAGATGCCGATGACGATCCAGCGAGTCAGAAAAAGAAAAGTTGCGCGAACCGCGGCGAGTCCCAGCATCTCGAGTGCAAAGAGCAGCAATTTCGCCACGGTGACACGGGTGTTGAGATCGGCGACAGCGTTGCCGATCACTTTCGGCACCAAAACCCAGGCGCCATTGCTGAATACCACGCATAGCGCGCCAGCGATGAATCCCCAGCGGTATCGCTTGAGATACGGGAGCAGCGGTCGCAGGCTCTTGGGTATCATGCAGGTCTGTAGATGAAATTTTAACAGGCAGGTCGCAAACTAAAGGCGGAAGCGGAAGCAATACCTTGCGCCAGCGAGATGATACGGCGGATCAACGACGATCAGTGTGGGCGTTCGAGTCACCGGCCATGGCCACGATGTCCGGCTTAAACGCAACTACCGCCAGCGCAGTAAGAGTCGCTCCCCACGCCGCAAAGAAAACCCATCCTAAATCGAATACGAATGATTGCAACAGTTCCATGGCATCGCTCCTTGGGGGCGAAGACGTGCCGTTTCATCGTGCGGGGTCGAGCCTGTGGCTCGACCCCGCACAATGCATTTATTGTTCTTGCTGCGAATCGCTGGGCGGAGCATTCTGCATGCGCTGTTGCATGCGGGCCTCGCGTTGCGCCTCTAATTCTTTCAGCTTGGCCTGCTGATCGGGAGTGAGCATCTGGTAGAGTTCGTTGTGAATGCGAGCCTCTTCCACCTTCATCTGCACCAGCGTCTGCGACTGGGCTGAAACCAGAGACTGAACCTTAGCGGCGTCGTATGTGCCTTCCACATAGGTTTTCAGTTGTTCATCCAGTTGGTGCATCTGTTGCATCAGCGGATGCATGGCCGCGTGCTCTTTCTGAAGAACGGCTTTCATTGCAACCTTCTGGTCTTCCGTTATGCCCAATTCCTTGGCATAGAAGTGCAGTAGGGGATGGCCCATTCCGAACATGTCTGGTCCATGCATCGGCCCGGGCGCTGCCGGCGGAGGCGGAGGCGGCGGGGCCGAATCCGCAGTTTGTGACTTGGCAATCGCGGCGCTCATCATTACTGCCAGCGCTGCCGCGAGGAACCGAAAACGAATCGATTTCATTGCTTGTTGAACTCCTGATTTCTTGCCCGAAGACCGGTTCTTTTCCGGAGCCTTGGACGCATTTTCCGTACGATTATAAGAACACCAGTCAAGGCAGAAAGTGGTAAAAAGAGCGTCAACCCGAGTAAAGTTTTGTCAAACGGGAAAACACTCTTTACCCGCTTGGTTTTAATAGTTTGACAATTCTTTACCGCTTGCTGCTGGCAACGTGAGGCACAATGAAAGGGAAGATGGAACGGATTCTAATCATCGACGACGATGTCGAACTTTGCACGCTAGTTGGGGAGTACTTGCAGGCGGAAGGGTTCACTGTCGAGTCAGTACACGATGGCGAAGGGGGCTTGCAGCGCGCCAGCGGTGGGGGCTATTTGCTAGTGGTGCTCGATGTCATGCTGCCCGGCATTAACGGATTCGAAGTACTGCGCAGAATTCGCGCGACTTCGCGCCTTCCAGTTTTGCTGCTCACGGCGCGCGGCGAAGATGTCGACCGCATCGTCGGCCTGGAGATCGGCGCCGACGATTATCTGCCGAAGCCGTTCAACCCGCGCGAACTGGTGGCGCGCATTCGCGCCATCCTGCGGCGAACTCGCGGCGATAAGTCGGCGACGTCTGCGCCGGAAATCGTCCGCGTGGGCGATATCGAACTCGATCCGGCTACCCGCAGCGTCCGCCGTGACGGTCAGCCCGTCGATCTTACTTCCGTGGAATTTAATCTGCTTGAAGTATTGTTGCGCGAAGCTGGGCGCGTCGTGCCTCGCGAGCGCCTGGTCAACGCTGTGCTCAGCCGGAAATTCTCACCCTTTGATCGCAGCATCGATATGCACGTCAGTAAAGTGCGGAAGAAACTGGGCGATACCGATGCCGACGAGCACATCAAGACTATCCGCGGAGTGGGCTACATTTTTGCGCGTCCGCGCGAAAGAGTGGCCGACAAAGCGGCAGAAACTGCCAAAACCACAGCGCCGAGTTAAAATGGGCGAAAGAGCAATCCGGACAATTCCCGAATCATGAAGAGTCTGTTCCTCAAGATTTTTATTTCTTTCTGGGTCGCGCAGGCGCTGTTTCTCGTGCTCGCCATTCTTGTCATGCTCGCTCTGCGCCCGCAGCGCAACGCTACCTGGGAAGCTCTGCGTTCGACCGCTCTCACCGATGCCATCGAGGCTTTTGAAACCGGAGGGCCGCAGAAGGCCCGTGACTATTTGGAGGGCTTACAGCAGAGGCAGCACGTGCGGGTCTATGTTTTCGATGAGCAGGGAGATGAGATATCAGGCAGATCGAGCTCAGGTTGGGCCGAGCGTGTGGCCGCGGGCCGTCCGCTGCCGCCTCATCACGGACTGATTTTTCCACATCCTCAGATCCTGACTGAATCGAGGGCGTCCAGCGACGGCCGTCATCTTTACACCATAGCCATGGAACTGCCGCCGGGGCCGAGAGTCTTTTTTGGGCCGTGGGGTATCCCGGTGCCAGGTCTGATCATTGCCGTGCTGTCATCGGGAATCGTTTGTTATTTTCTTGCCCGCTATATGACCAAGCCGGTGGTACGACTGCGGTCCGCGACCCAGCAACTCGCGGCCGGCGACCTTACTGCCCGCGCGGGCAGCTCGGAGAGCAAAGGCCATGATGAAATTGCCGGACTGGTTCGCGATTTCGACACGATGGCCGGGCGGCTGGAGACTCTGGTTAAAGCGCAATCGCGATTGCTAAACGATATTTCTCACGAATTGCGGTCGCCGCTCGCGCGCCTGAATGTCGCCCTGGGACTGGCGCGGCAGCGCTCGGGTCCGGAAAGCGCCGCCATGCTGGAGCGCATCGAGCTCGAAGCCGGGCGTTTGAACGAACTGATCGGCCGTTTGTTGACTCTGGCGCGCATGGAAGACGGCGAGCAGCGCGTTCCTTCCACTCCGGTATTGCTCGATGAAGTCGTGCTCAGTGTTGCCGAAGATGCCGAGTTCGAAGCTCAGGCCAGACACTGCCACGTGCAAAGCGAGATTGCCGCCGGAAGTTGGGCAGTGCGCGGCGATGTGTCCTTGTTGCACAGCGCAATCGAGAACGTTGTGCGCAATGCGATTCGCTATACGCACGAGGCTTCCACGGTTGAGATTCATCTGGAGAAGAGCGGAAACGGTGCGCATCCTGAGGCGGTGATTCGAGTGACCGACTGCGGGGATGGTGTTCCCCCTGATGCTCTGGGAAAGCTGTTTCAGCCGTTCTACCGCCTGGATGATGCCCGCGGCCGGCAGACGGGCGGAGTCGGTTTAGGTCTGGCAATTACTGAGCGTGCCGTGCGCTCTCACGGTGGGCGCGTGACGGCGTCGAATCGTCCCCATGGCGGACTGATGGTTGAGATTCATCTGCCGCTCATGCCCGAGAGCGCCGTGGCCGACGCGGAAAAAGTCCTCGAGGCCATTCCAGTCGGGCGTGCTTAGAGGATCCCGCGCCCTGCGCTGTCATTTCCTTAAACGCTATTGCGATTTCCCGTCCGTCGAATTCAATCGAGTCCCATACGGGCAACTCGCCGGAGTTTCTGCGATTCCAATCAATGCCGGGTAGGCTATGGTTCGCGGCGGGGGTTTGATCTTCCCGCTCATTCCTGATACACAAGTGGATGGCAATTCTCGCCTCAAAATTGATAATTGCTGCCCGGTCGCTGGATGCCGGGGAATGCGGCAGCTCGTTCACAGGGAGATGAAAGCGAAGAATGCGGAAACGATTTACCTGGTTTGCGGCAACTCTGGTTCTGATTGCATTTGGCTTGCTGATGGCTTGCAGTGTAAAGTATGCGCCCAATAACGACGCTCTGCTGGTTTCTCCCAGCCAGGGCCAGGCGGTAATGCAAAGCTTTAGCGTCGACTTGCAGAATGGACACGTAGCGCAGATCTACAATGTAAACGGCCCGCCGACACCAGGAATTCCAACCTCGGTGGTTCTGGACCCACAAGGCCAGCACGCATACGTAGTCGTGCAGCAGAATACTGTGCTGCCGGGAAGCATCAGCGGCATCGCAACCTTCAATATTCTGTCGGATGGAAAGCTGGCGAATGTCGGCCATACTCTGGTGCCCGATGCCAGGGTTCTGGCGATCGATTCCGCAGGCAAGTTCCTGTTCGTTGCCACCAGCAGTGGCTCGGTATATGTATTTTCCATCGGGGCGAATGCCAGCTTGACCGAGGTTGGCAAGCCGACGTCGCTTCCCGCCCAACCCGGCGGGCAACCGCCCAGCGCGTCGGCGCTGGCGGTGACGCCGACGGTTTATCCCTCGCAGTTCGCTTATTGTTCCGGAATTACTCCTCCGAAAACTGAGACCCTTTATGTAGCGGATTCTGTGAATTATCTAATCCTGACCTACGCGGTTTCGTCCTCGGGCAATCTGCAACTCATTCCCTTTAACCAAACCTCCACTTCAAGCGGTATTCCAACCGGCACGGTTCCATCCGGCGTGGCGGTCGATCCCTGCAACCGCTTTGTGTATGTCTCCAACGCGCAGCCGAACAACACTATCAGCGCCTATACCATCTGCTACGGCGTGTCGCTCACAGCTGCCTGCCCCAGTGCCAATTTCAGCCTGCAACCGGTTGCGGGCGTTGCTCCTTATCCGGCCGGTGACAGTCCCGGACCGCTTCTGGTCGATCCCTTCGGGAACTATTTGTACGTTGTGGATCAGGGCTCAAACCAGATTTCCGGGTACAAGATCAGTTCTGCCACAGGCGCTTTAACGCCCTTCACCGGCGCGCCCCTGGCAACGAATCTGGAGCCGACCGCAATTGCGATTCGCAGTGACGACAGTTACATGTTCGTCTCGAATCTCAACTCGGCCAATATTTCCGAGTTTGCCATCACCCCGGCGACTGGAATCCTGACTCCGCTGCCGCCGATTACTAGCTTCAACTATCCCTCGGGAGTCGCGGTGAAGTAATCCGCATAAAAAAGCTGCAGGTCACAGCTATGGAGGGATCCGTCCGCGACGGAACTATTTACGCAAATCCCTTAAGATCACCGGCCATCCCATAGGCAATAAGGAGATTGGGCCGGTCACGTGGGGCGTCTGGATAAGGAAGAGACCCCATGCCTGAGCTTGCCAGGCGAGGCAGCTTCTGCGGAATCGTCGGCTCTATAGAAAGTTGAAGCTGCTGCGGACCAACGTCCGCAGCAGCTCGAGTGTCAAGAATGTGGTACGAAGTTAGTCAGAGTGAACAACCTCGAGTTCGCGCTCCACGAGGTCAACCTCCTTCGCGGCCTCCGGTTTCTCAAACGAGTGTCCTGTTACAAGTCCAAGGACGAACCATCCCAGCACGAGGGCCCCGAAGGCAAACAGAGAATCTCCGAACATTCGCATCCAGCGCAGACGAGTTAACAGTGGAGTCTGTAGGAATTCTGCCGACCGCGCATACCATGTGCCGAACTCAACCGAGGCCCATGCTTGCATCAGCCCAACCGGCAGTATGCTCAGCAGGACCATCGCCGAGAGACCGAGATTGATCGCCCAGAACGCGATGGCGAGTGGGCGTTCTTTCCAGCGTAATCCCGGCCGCAGCGCGCGCAGGCAGAACAGCATCAATCCTAAGCCGAGCATTCCATACACACCGAAGAGCGCGGTGTGAGCGTGGACCGGCGTGAGATTCAGCCCTTGTACATAGTAGAGGGCAATCGGCGGATTGATCATGAAGCCGAACAGGCCGGCTCCGACGAAGTTCCAGAATGCCACTGCGACGAAAAAGTAGATCGGCCACTTGTAGGCGCCGATCCAGGCATTGTCCGGCGTCTCGCGTGACAGACGAATGTTCTCCCACGCTTCGAATCCGACGAGAACCAGAGGCACGACTTCAAGTGCACTGAAGACAGAGCCCAGAGCCAGTACTGCGCTTGGAGCGCCGGTGAAGTAGAGATGGTGGAAAGTTCCAATGATGCCGCCCGACAGAAATACGACGGTCGAGAACAAGACTGCGCGCGTGGCCGACGATACGGACAACAGCTTCAACCGTGTGAACAGGAAAGCTATCACCACGGTTGCGAATACTTCGAAAAAGCCTTCCACCCAGAGATGTACCACCCACCAGCGCCAGTATTCGGCCGTGATAAGTGGGCTGCGCTGACCATACATCAATCCGGCTGCGTAGAACACCGGGATTGCGATGCTCGACACCAGAAACAGCATGAGCAAGGAATAGTGCTCGTCCTTCCTTGCGAGCGCTGGTTTCAGGCCACGCCACATCAACCATAACCAGAACATCAAACCGCCGAACAGAAGGATCTGCCAAACGCGCCCCAGGTCCACGTATTCGTAACCTTGCGAGCCAAACCAGAACCACAGATTGCCGAGTTTTTGCTCGATGCCCATCCATTCGCCCGCCAGTGAACCAACCACAACCGCAACCAGTGCCACAAACAGAACGTTCACACCCAGCCGCTGGCCCTTCGGCTCAATGCCGCTGACCGCCGGAGCAATGTAAAGCCCCGTGGCCAACCACGAAGTAGCAATCCAGAAAATGCCAATCTGCAGATGCCAGGTTCGAGCGACAGAGTACGGCAGCCATCTCGCCAGCGGGATGCCGTAGAAGCCACTGCCCTCGACGCCGTAATGCGCCACGATCGCGCCTAGCGCCACTTGCACGACCCAGAGCGCAGCGACGACAAAGAAATATTTCACCGTAGCCTTCTGGGAAGGGGTTGGCTTCAGGCCGAGAAACGGGTCTTCGCGAGGTATCGATCCAGTAATCGGCACATGTTGCTGCGAGCCGAAATACCAGACCATACCGCCTACGCCAGCGAGAAGAAGAACGAAGCTGATCACGCTCCAAACGACCTCCGCTCCGGTTGGGCGATTCCCAATCAGTTCTTCATGCGGCCAGTTCTGGGTGTAAGTAATGGTCTCTCCGGGCCGGTTTGTACTGGCTGCCCAGGCGGTCCACCAGAAGAAGGCTGCCATCTGACGCTGCTTGGCCGGATCCTTGAGCGCTCCAGCCGGGATTGCGTATTCGTTGCGGCCCTTTCCGTAGACGTCGGCGTAGTACGATGCAAGCTCTTCAAATGCTTTGGCCCGGTCGCTGTCGAGAACAATTGTGTCGGTGGCGGCGTCGTAGGTATTTCGCCGCGTCCGTTCCGTCAATCGTCCTTGCAGTGCAGCGCGCGATTCTGCCGGCATGGCCTCAAAACTGGCAAAGCCTTGTTGGTGCGCCCAGCCATTCAGAACGATCACCGATTGCCGATGCAGATAGTCGGCGCTCCAGTCTGGAGCGACATATGCGCCATGGCCCCAAATCGTTCCAATTTCCTGCCCTCCGGTCGACTGCCACACATTTTGGCCGTCCCGGATGGTCTCCCCGGTGAATAAGAGTTGCCCGTCCGCGGTGACAACCTTGGCCGGGATCGGCGGCCCGCTGCGGATGGCTTTGTATCCCACGCTCCCGAGGACTGCGAATGAGGCGAACATAACGATGCCCAGCGCAATCCAAAGCTTCTTGTATGGCATTGATGATTCCTCCGTTCGGTTTTCTCGGTTCAGCGTCGCATCGCTGATGACCGAAGGCGCTGCTTGCGCACACATCTCCACGTCACGATCGCAGGGTAAAAGCGCGCGTCAGGGACCGCGATGACTTTTGTCACGCTGCGGACGAATCGAATTTCCGCCGCATCGGCCACCGCAAAATCACTTTCCCTGAGACTTAAGTCACTGCATAAAGGTGATTCGCGGGTTCAAATGAGTTCATGAAACCTGGCGAATACGAAATCGACTTCAATGAACGGCCTTACATCGCGATTTGGGAGGTTACGCAGGCGTGCGATTTAGCGTGTTTGCACTGCCGTGCGTGCGCGCAGCCCAGACGGCATCCCTTGGAACTATCGACTAACGAAGGTAAAGCTTTAGTCGACCAGATTGCAGAAATGAAAGTTCCCGTCTTCGTGCTTACCGGCGGAGACCCAATCAAACGACCTGACCTTTTCGAGTTGATCGAGTACGCGAGCGGAATTGGAGTAAGAGTCTCGCTGACTCCGAGCGCAACTCCTTTACTAACTCGCGAGATCGTTCATCGCCTGAAGCAGTGCGGGCTCGCGCGACTTGCGGTCAGCCTGGACGGATCGAATCGAGAGATTCATGACGCCTTTCGCGGAATGTCCGGATCATTTGACAGGACGATGGAAGCAATCGAGTGGGCAAATGAAGTAGGTTTACCGGTCCAGATCAACACCACGTTCAGTCGCGCGAATTACGGCGACTTCGACGCAATCGCTCAACTGATCCAGAAAAAGCATCTGGCACTGTGGAGTGTGTTTTTCCTGGTGCCGACGGGACGCGGAAAGCTCGATCAACTGCTGACTGGAGCCGAATTTGAGGAGATTTTCTCGAAGCTTTACTGTCTGTCAAAACATGTCAGCTTCCATATAAAAACGACTGAGGCGCAGCACTATCGCCGTTACGTGATTCAACAGCAGGTACAGGAAAGACAGACGAACTCGCACGTAGAAACCTCTGCCAAAGTCACCGACACAATCGGCAGAGCGCCTCGCGGATTAAATGATGGAAAAGGTTTCGTGTTCATCTCGCACACCGGCGAAGTCTATCCGAGCGGTTTTCTGCCACTCTCGGGTGGGAATGTGCGGCAACAACCGCTCCGCGAGATCTATCGGCATTCGCCCATTTTCAGACAATTAAGAAACCCCGACGAGCTCAGCGGCAAATGCGGAGCCTGCGAATTCCGCCATATTTGCGGCGGATCGCGGGCGCGAGCCTTCGCTGTGCATGGAGATTCGCTGGCCGAGGAGCCTTGTTGTGCCTATGTGCCACAATATTATGTCCCATCGCTTCTACCTGTGCGACCGTCTCCGGCTGTTTTACCTGTTCTCTGACTTGTCCCACCCACGAGGGGGCTTCGGGTTCGCTACAATAGTCGGCGTGCCGGATTCGAAAAATAATCCGCGCGAGACCCTGACCCGCGTCCCCATTTTCTCCGGACTCACCGAAGACGAACTCGCCTTTCTCGCGCAGCGCACCGTTCCTCGGAATTACTCGCCGGGAGAAACTGTGTTCTCGGAAGGAGAGCCCTGCTCCGGACTTTACGTTGTGGCATCGGGGCATGTGCGGATCTTCAAGAGTTCGCCCGGCGGAAGAGAGCAAGTGCTTAGCATCGAAGGCCCGGGCGCTTCGGTGGCCGAGCTTCCCGTGTTCGATGGCGGCAATTACCCGGCTTCGGTGAGCGCAGTCAATGAAGCGACGCTTCTTTTCGTCAGCAAACAGGATTTTCAATCTCTTTGCCTGACACATCCTCAGGTTTCTCTGAAGGTGTTGCGAGTCGTCGGGGCGCGCCTGCGGCGCCTGGTCGGCATCATCGAAGAACTCTCTTTCACTACTGTACGGCACCGCCTGGCTGCATACCTGGTGAGGCTGGCAAAGACTTCCGGCAAGCGCACCCCGGGCGGCATTGAGATTATCTTGTCTGCCAACAATCAGGAGTTGGCATCGCAGATTGGCACCGTTCGCGAGCTGGTTTCGCGAAATCTTTCCCGCTTTCAGGCGGAAGGAATGCTTAGAATTGAAGGCCGGAGTCTCACCGTCATCGACCTCAAAGCCCTGGAAGCAGAACTCCAATCGGGCGAGTAGCCTCCCTTTCGCCCTTGCTCCTGCCGTGACATAAGTCATCGCCGCTGTCCCAGCCCTTCGGTATGTTCACGATGTAAGCGAAAATAGCCGAACAAGGAGCATAGCGATGACGGTAATGACAGCACGAACGGTACGCGAGATTGTGGTGGAGAATCCCTCTGCGACACGAATTTTCGAACGCTTTGGAATCGACTACTGTTGCGGCGGCAGCCAACTCTTCGAGCAGGCCTGCGAGAGATCTGGCGTGTCCGTCGACGAAGTTCTGGATTCTCTCCAAATGGAAGAGGAAACGGCGCGCGCTGCCAGCCAGACCCACGACTGGCAAAACGAGCCGCTCGGGGAGCTCATCGCACACATCAAGAATACTCATCACAAATACACGCGCGAAGAAACCGTTCGCCTGGCGGCATTGCTGCAAAAGGTCTGCTCCGTGCACGGCAAGAATCATCCAGAGTTGATTGGAATCCGTGAGACGTTCGGCTGGCTGTCGCAGGAACTGATGACTCACCTGATGAAAGAGGAAATGGTGCTCTTCCCATACATCGCAAGAATGGAAGAAGCGGTAATTCAGAAAGAGCCTGTGCTGCCGGCTCCATTCGGTAGTGTGCAGAATCCGGTTGCCATGATGGAGCACGATCACGATTCTGCCGGCGCCGCTTTACGATCGATACGGAAGGCAAGCAACGACTTTACGCCCCCGCCCGATGCATGCGTCAGCTACCAGACGCTATACAAGGCTCTGGCGGCTTTCGAAGCTGATCTTCACCAGCACATTCATCTCGAGAACAACATTCTGTTTCCCCGCGCCATTGCGATGGAAAAGGGGCGCTGATGCTGATGAAACCGTTGATAGGAATGGGTTGGGACTGTGACATAGGTCACATCCGGGTATGACCGTCTCGTCTATGTTTGGATCGGGGGGAAGCACAGTGGGGTCCGCGACTATTCAAGCTCCAAGTCCAGGCATTGGCGAGACGGTCCCGTACGCAGGTGGGATTGCCTCCTCGAAGGACCAACTTTCAGGAACGCGCAAGAAGCTTATTCGCCGCAGTGGTAGGGACTCCTCTCAACAAATACGGCTTGCTGTTCAGGCATTTTTTCTGGTTTTGAATTTGTGGATCGGCTTGCAGTTCTATTTCTTTGTTCGTTGGGCCGAAAGCGGAGGAATCACGCCCGCCGTTCCTCGGCCTGCTGGCGTTGAAGGATGGCTGCCCATTGAAGGCTTGATGCAGTTCAAATACGTCGTCGCCAGCGGCGCGCTTCCTCGATTGCATCCCGCCGCTTTCTTTCTCTTCACCGCATTCGCGTTGAGTTCCCTCGTCTTCAGAAAATCGTTTTGCGGCTGGCTGTGCCCGGTCGGAACGGTTTCCGAATATCTCTGGAAATTAGGAGGTCGCATCTTCGGCCGGAATTTCCGCCTCCCGCCGTGGCTGGACTATCCGCTTCGCTCCTTGAAATACCTGCTTCTGAGTTTTTTCGTCTACGCCGTAGCCATGATGTCGGCCGCCGCTATTGCCGACTTTGTAGCCAGTCCTTATGGCCTCGTCGTGGATGTGCGCATGCTCAATTTCTTCCGCTTCATGGGAAGCACGACAGCCATCGTCCTGGCAGCCCTGGCATTGGCAGCGCTTCTCGTGCGGAATTTCTGGTGCCGATATTTGTGTCCGTACGGAGCGTTAATGGGGCTGATTTCAATGTTCAGCCCATTCCGCATCTCCCGAAACGAAAGCGCGTGCATTGATTGCGCTAAGTGCGCAAAAGCGTGTCCCTCGGTTCTTCCGGTGGATAAGCTGATCCAGATTCGCTCCGCCGAGTGCATCGGCTGCCTGGAATGTGTTGCCGTGTGCCCCGCCCAAGACGCATTGTCGCTGAACATGGTCGGTTCGACCGGAGCAAGACACCGCGTATCCGCATGGCAGCTTGCTGCGGGCATGGCGATCATCTTCTTTGGGTTTGTAGGATCTGCAAAGTTGACCGGTCATTGGCAGACGCAGTTACCTCAACAAGTTGTCCTGCAACTCGTCCCGGCCGCGGGTGAACAGCAACATCCCATGACTACAGAAAGGACTGGAGAAGAGCGTTAGGGAACCCCGCTACTTCACGTTTTGCAATGCCGAAACCGAAATTGGCGATGAGTCCGAAGCACCCCGAGCGAATCTGCTGGGGATGCGACAAGTATTGCTCCGCCGCCGACCTTCGCTGCGGAAACGGAACCATACGTACGCAACACCCGGTGGAATTGTTTGGTGAGGACTGGCTTCAATGGGAACTAATTGAGAGCGCCCAACCTTCCAATGATGCTCAATCCGTTATTACAGAACAGCCGTTTCCGAGCGATGATTTCAGTTAGAAGATTTGCTTCGATCTTCGCCTCTTGGTGGATTCGCATCGATTCGGGGGCGCTCTGAAACTTGGCCGGTGAGCGATAATTGAGTTGAGAAGGACTTAAATCATGCCCGTTCAGATTGGTGCGAAGACTCACGACTTTTCCGATCCCACAGGACTCCTGTCTGACTGCCATCGACGCATCGAAATGTTTCTCGGATCGCTCCAACGGATAGCAGAGGTCATCAATTCTCCTCTGACCACTGACGCCCGGAGCGCGTTTGAGGCCGCTCTACGCTACTTTCATGAAGCGGCTCCGAAGCACACTAGAGACGAAGAAGAATCTTTGTTCCCGCGGCTCAGACAGATTCATCAGCCGGAGATCGAAAACGCGCTTTCAATCCTGAATACTCTCGAAGAGGACCATCGACACGCCGACGCCTCGCACGCCGTGGTTCACGCGTTGGGCTTGCAATGTCTCGCAAATGGCCATCTTCCACGCCCGGAAGCCGATCGATTTCGCCAAGCCGTCAACCGTCTCGCCTCGATTTACGCCGAACACATTCGGATCGAAGACGACGTGGTGTTTCCGGCAGCGCAGCGAGTATTGTCCAATTCTCAAAAGTCCGCCATCGCGAATGAAATGGCATCCCGGAGAGAGTTCGTTTCGTAGCTGGCGGCAACTTTTTATCCATCGAAATTCAATCTAGCCGCGGTTCTGCCCGATTCGTTTCCCGCGCAGGATCCCAAGCGGTGGCCGCGATGCCCGAAACGTCGCAATTTCCAAAACAAGATTGGCGAAGGATTACATGGAACTTTGAAGCGAAGAAAGCGCGGATATGGGCTGATTTTCCTTATCGAACCGCTCCGAACACATGCCGGCGAGCCCGGCATGTGTAGGTGCTTGAAAGAAATGGCGGGGACGACGGGACTCGAACCCGTGGCCTCTGCCGTGACAGGGCAGCGTTCTAACCAACTGAACTACGTCCCCACTCGCCAAATCAACGAGATGCGCAATCGCCGCAATCAATTCGGTGCGGCGAGTTGTAACAGGAAAGCACAGCGCGAACACGCAGGTTCGCACGATCACCGAACTTCATATTAACACAGCAGATCGCCCGGCTTCGCTGTCTGGCAGGATGAGCATAAGTCGAAACCAAGGAGTATCGAGGGCCGGGCAACGAGTGATTTTTTCGCCTCAAATACCGCCGCGAGCGGAAGCAACAACGTCATTCCTGCGCCCGTAATTCGTGAATCTCATTTCTCATGGCTGGCGCCCCCGCCAAGAGGGACGGGCCACTCAAGGTAAGAACTCCTTGCCGAAGATTTTTCGGCGGTTGAGAGTGGACCAGCTGAAAACTGCAGCGTTGCGCCGATCTTTCACTCACTGCGGCAAGAGCGCTTTCACCATTTCCACGCTAGCCTTCGGGTCGGCAACCTCGACAATCAGTTCGTTGTAGCGTTCATCCTTCAGTGCGATGATCACGGTGTTTTCCGGATGGTGAACATCCCAGAAAACGCGCTTGCCGCTCTGATAGAACGTACCGGCTGTCAGCACGCCGGGGATATTGGTTCCGGGCATTCGAATTCCGTGCCACCATCCGCGCGCGGCGGCGGGATCGGATTTGATCTCAACGATGTGTGCAAGGGGAATTTCGAGCGAACTTTTCAGCGCCCACAGTTTGTCCGCGCCACGCACATTCAAAACCAGGTTGCCACCCGAGATGGACAGGTCGACCATATGGTTTCTCCCCGATAGTTGGATGCGTTCGCCGAGGCACGGACGCAAGCATCATTTTGATCATGGCGGAAGTTATAGGGAACTGTTGTGCGATTTTGGTGGGCAGTGCAGGACTCATTGCCCAGCCATCTGAGAAATCCCAATAAAACTGGCGAAATGACGGTTTCTGCCAGTGTTTACGCAGGGTTGCTCTCGTTTGCAACCTTAGCTAGGGTAAGCCCAAGTTAGCCCTGATTCAAGAGGCATTCCGCAAAAAGTGTATCCAAATTGTATCCAGAAAAGAGTTCGATGTCGAGTGCGGGCCAGAATCCTGTCAACAGCGTGATACTCACGGTCAGCAAACGGATCAACCGCTCCGACAAGAGTCTGACTTGAGGCTGTTGTACTTGCTCTAGCGAATTGAGCGAGGTTTCTTCAGACCCACGCCCGTGTCCCTTCGGTGAATCATCCGCTCTTCCATTGCCCTCGCGAGGTCGGATAGCCGGAATCGCCAAACCCTCCGTTGACCATCTCCCAGCGGGTATGCGGGGATTTTTCCCGCTCTCGCTAGTTGGAG